>DASXVB010000157.1:0-10535 GCA_036504475.1 Methanosarcina sp. | reverse complement strand
TCGGCGTTTGAGTAAAGATTACGAAGGATTGACAGAATCAAGCCAAGCATTAATTTATGCTGCTATGATCAGAATAATGGTTAAAAGACTGGCGAAACTAAAACCCTTAAAAGAATGAGAATGAATTTTAAGACACGCTCTCAGAGATTATACACAACTGCATCCGCGCTGTTCAGAGGATCGTAGACAAATTCAAATTGTAATCCTGTATTATTGCTCGGAACTTTAAATGCGATTTCTCCACGGCGCATATTACCAGGCGTTACATCTGCCACATCAATTGCTTTTGATAATGCTTCACTTGCATTAAAATCGGGTTCATATGTTGAACCATTAGGGTCCAGGATCTTATATTGCATGTAAGCATATGTTCTTGTGCGATTAGGGCTTATATTTTCCAGAGTAAGGTTAAGAATTAGAAATTCAGATCCGTTTCCTGCTTCTGCAACCTCATCGGGTTGTTCATTAACTGAACTTAAATATCTTTCGTTATTGACTGTTATTTTTGTCAGGCCATCTGTAGCTGTTTCCCCTACTTTATGAATCTTAAAAGAAGATCCGGGGGTTTGAGAATTAGTTGCCGTATTGATAGAGGGTGCTGAAGTATTCTGAACTTGATCTGATGATTTTTCATTACCTGAGCCTGCACATCCCATACATAGCATTGAAGCAAGTGAAACAAACAAAATAATATAAATATACTTTTTCAATTCGTCACCTCAAGATATCAAGTTACATTATAGAAATTCCGAGGTTATATATCACAATGATTTTGTTCTGTTTTATATAAAAAGGATATTTTTTAGTAAAAAAGCATAAAAATTTATGTTTTAGATAAATATTTAAACTAATCAGAAAGCAATCGAAGCACCTGGGAAAAATAAGAAGTGGTGGAAATTTTGGTAATTCTAGATGATATGTGTCAAAATTGATATCAAGCAAAGTGAAAAAGTATCTTAAATACATATTTATTTCCAATGCAACTTGTTATCGGGAGAATTTGGTGTGTATGCATCCCTCACTTCCAATGGAGAACACTAACAAACACCTTATATTAAAATGCAATATAATTTTGGATGGATATGATAGAAAAAGAAGAAAAGAGAACATGGAGGAGATAACTTTTCTCTTTTCTAGTGAAAACTGTTAAGTGTTCAATGATTTAAAAAACTTTTGAAAGTACGCATTACATTGTCAGAAAGCTCTGAAAACTCAAAAGGTGGTTAAAAAGCCGGAAAGTCGGAACGTGAATTATAGAATCTCAAGAAAATAAGTCATTCTGGAGTGTTGGTAATCTCTGTAAGATATTTTATCAGAAACCCACAATTAGAAAAGATGATTTTGAATTGCAGGAAGCCCCCCTCAAAGCTCCCTGCACATCTACGACTTTGTTTATTTTACAATCTACCTACATCATTCCATCCTATAAAACTTAAAGAACAAATCCTCCTGAATAACAGTTCCGAGTAAAAAATTTAACAAACTTATCGAATCAGAAGGCTATAGAGACACCTGGAAAAAAAAGAAGCCCAGATGGAAAGAATGTCATCAAAAAGAAAAAATGAGAGATTTTTTTACTTCTTATCCATTTCTAGAAGAGACTAACTTACCCTGAGCGTTATACAAATATGCTGTATCTCCAGTATTATTCCAAATAAACGAATACTTATTCCAATAAAGCGTGCTTGCAGTGTTTTTTCCACTTCCGCTTCTGAGAGTTATCGTAGATTTAGCTTTTAATGTGTATGAGGAAAAGGTATAGGTGTGCTTCGCTCCCTGGTCTTTGATTTTCCAACCTTTCAGATTTACTGATGCTGTTCCTTTATTTGTAATTTTAACATATTCTTGATTTGCATTTTCATGAGGAGCACCGGCATAAAAAGCACTGATATAAACTGTACTGGAACTACTAGTTTGAGAGCTGGAACCTAGAGCAAAAGGAACGGTTCCCAAAATTAGACACATAGCTAAGAAAATAACAACTATTCGGTTTTTTATCATATTATCACCTACAATATCTGTCCCTATTTTTTAATATATTATATGATTACTTCTGAAGAGTGTGTATTTCTTCTGATATAGCCCAAAAAGAAAAAACTTATATTCCAAAACATATTCGAAAATGTGAGTAAACAATTACATTTGAACTTTGGAAGAAAGAAATCTCTATCTTTATGGTAAACGATGGTTTTTATTTTCGCTTGAAAAACAGTTTTCAATTGTTGATTAATCAAAAGGCAATTGAAGTACCAGAAAATAAAAAGAGAAAGAAAAAACAAAATCGAAATCCCTTTATATCAGTTATAATAATTTCAATATGTAAAAGTGTTAGTTTTAGCGAACAGGCCTTTTACAATTTTACATCTTGGGAGGGACAGACACCCCCTCCCGTCTACACTAATTTTACAGGAAAAGCCTCTCTAAAATATCCCTTCTAAGCTCTTCCGCTTCAATCTCACTAATAACCTGTGTATTCTGTTCTATTGCTCGCGCTTGTCCTGCTGCAGATAGAGAAAGAAATTCACGAGCCTCAAAGCTTAAGCCTCTAGTATCGTCTACCATAAGCCGGAAAAGCTCCTTTCTACCTGCAAGGGTGTTTATGACATCACCCCTTTGATATTGAGAAAAAAGCGCCTTGCAGTCCCAGGGTAATTCTCGTTTTACTTTTTTACTATCTTCTATTGCTTTTAATCTGTTTTTTAGTGATGTGTGAACCATGTCAACCAACCCTGAAATATATTTTAAATTTGTCGTTTTGTATCATTTTGCAACTGACCAGGCAAGGGGATTTTAACACAAAAAGATATTTTGAAATTGCAATTCATCACGTGCAATAACTTTATTCAATCAATTCTAAAGTTTCCTCTTTGCAAGATGGAAGCCTGTCCTTTAGGATGCTCCTGCTGCCAGGTACTAGGATCTTCCGGAGTCAAATAAGGAACCTCTTTATTGGCATGGTACACAAAAACCTCGATAAGATCCCGACCTTTGATTTGACATTCGAGAGATTCAAGCTTTTTGAGGATACCCATAGGAAGAGACATTATATCCCTGCCTTTTCCACTGCTATCCTCGCGTGAGATTCCCAAATTGCTTTACAAATAAGTGCGAATTGTCCCTCGTTAGGACCGCCTTTTACTGTTTGCATTATATAAGGCTTATAAGGATGATCTCCATTTTCGATTGCACTTACAAGCAGCATCAAAGAGGCATCAGCGCTTTTAAAGTTCAGCTGCAAGTTTCTGCCATCCTCCAGGGTAACATGTAAAGAGTGTTTTGAGACTTGGGATTCTAGTGTTTCTAAATCTCTTTCGAGTTCTCTTAATGACTTCATTCAACCGCCTCAAAGACAGGAGTATAAACAGGAGTGCCGCCAGGATTAGCTTGTGTACTTTCCAGAGCTTCTATTCTCTTTTGAATCGCATCTAACTCGCTATCTCTGAGAATACTATTATGGGCCTGAATAGCCGAAATTAAGATTCTATAATAAGCTAGCTTCAATGATTCCCCTTCAGCCGGTTTAAAACGCTTCGTATTGACTCTTTTTTGTATTTGCTCGATTAATTCAGCGTTCGCCTTAAGCAACGATTCCCGAGAGGAAAATTTTAAGGAAAAATCGAGGGTACTGTTACCGTTTTTCATAATGGATACCTTATATAGTTTTGTCCTTTACGTGTTGTTATTATACTATTATATTTTTATTTAAAGGTTAAATATTTTGTGTCGAATATTCGCCGGAAAAGAAGACAGAAAAAAGAGATTAGGAGAAAGGAAGGTTTACTTCCATCCCCTAGAACTAAGCCTTTCAGCATTGTCTAATACAGCCTGTAATCCGTACGTTTGTTTGTAACCAGGATATTTTTTGTTGAACTCTCCGACAAACACGGGGATATTATCAACTATCAGATGAAACTTTGATTTAGCAAAGTTTTTTAAGTCAGTTCTCATTAAATCACAGCCTGAAAGAATTTTCGTACTGTTTTCTTCTTCATTTTGCTCAAAAACTAGTGTTTTTTGCTCTCGGACAGGATCTAAGACAGGATGTTTTGATACATCTTGTCCGTACTCTCCGCTATCGAAAAAACACACACTAGGACAGGATCTTTTTAACATGTTAGGCGTATTTTTTATTTCTTCATTTTTTACGCCTTTTACTGTCTCTATATTTTCACAATCATTTTGATTTATTTTTGCTGCGAAACCAACATAGGGATTTAGATCTTGTCCAAATGCGTTTTTAAAAGAACTTTCCGTTATCGGCGGACTTGAAATTTTCGGACAGGATCTACCATCTAGATCTTGTCCGAGATCCTGTCCGAAATCACATTTTTTCTCTTCGGGCTCATGTGGATTATCGTTTTTTTCAGAAAGTTTAAGTTGGAGATTATCCCAAACTGTAACTTTTTTACTGCCATCTTTTATCACATTGTCCCTGTGACTCGTATATCCCATTTTGTTCAATTGCCTTGAAAATTCGATGTTAGAAACGCGTGTTTTGTTACTCTTGTTGCACCAGTCAACGTATGATAAGTACAGAAGCGTCCCTTCAATATCCTTGCTAGATATCATAGTACACTCCTCCATGAAAAACGCTACCGGATTACTGTTTAACATATACTCTCGCTCAGTTTCCTCAAAGGTTTTATTATAACTGAATTTGTCATTATCATACAGCCTTTTAAGTCCCTTAAGAGCAACATTCAAAAACCCAGATAATTCGATATCAGTTGTTAGTTTCTGAATTAAATTTTTATCGTCGTCTTCAGTTCCTCTGAACTTATGTTCAAACTCTACTAAGCAAAAACGTTCATAGAAAGCAGGATCTTTAGGACCTTCGGGTATTTTGTTTGCAGAAAAGGTAAGTTTTGCTTTGTTTTTGAATTTGAAAGGATCTTGAAACTTGTTTTCAGCGTCAACTGTGTCTAACCCACTTACCAATTTCTTAAATACCTCGGTCTTATGCATTTTTGTACTGGGTATGTCACTACATATGTTTACGCGCTTTCCATACAGCTTGGCGGATCTGTATTTGTCCTCTTCAATCTTCTGCAAACTTTCAGCTGAAGCGTTTTCCTCGCCTATGAAAGTCTCAAGCATTGTTACGAAAACACTTTTCCCGGTCCCTGGAATCCCGTAAAGCATGAGTGCCTTTTGATAACTTACATCGGTAGTTAGACAGTATCCTGCCCATTCTTCAAGGAAAGGGATATCTTCGGGTTCGCTACATCCTGCAAGAAGTTTGTGATCTGTGGACATTTTGCGCCCTCTTTATAGTTTACAGGAATCTGGCATATCATTTTAATGTCTGGGTTGTGTTCCTCGAATTCCCATTTATCCAGATTGAAAAGGCAGTTTTTGAAGTTGATGTACTTGTCCTGGAATTCGTCTATTATTTTTCGAGGGGTGTGCGTATAAGCTCTGATATATGCAATGACTTCATTCACATAGCGGGTGGTAGCTTTTGGTATGTGATCGGGTAAAGCAAGGTCTGGGTTAACTTCTTCCCACTTCTCTTTGTATATCGCGTTGTAAGCGTCCCTTACATGAGTGTCTAGTATTGCCTCTGCGCCTTCACTTTTATAAACACCGCCGGTATAAATGTATATTTGCGCTGTATCCCGCATCGAGAAGATATATTCATTTTCCAAAATCCTGTCTGCGACTTCATCAAAAAATACATTTATCTTTTCAGATTCACTTGCTTTTAATTTTTTGTTACAGTCTGTGATTACATCTTCAAGCTCATCTTTGTCGATTCCGAATCCAGCAAGCTGTCTTTTGTATTTTTTAAGTCGGTAAGCATGTTTGATAAGGATTTCATCGGAAACATCCTTATTTTCATCCATATCTTTATGGACGGCTTCTGAATCAAATTTGCTAAACCCTTCTCCGTTCTTTAATTGTGATTTGTCGCCGTCACATGCAAGCATTTTGTCAAATGCCAGCTTTAAGAGTTCCCTCGCACGTTCAGATAGTTGCCTGCCTGCTTTCCTTTTATCTGCTAACGGCTTTCTCCCTGTCTCTATTCCTTCCTTCTCCAACTCTTTCAGAGCCTTGTTATATGCTTCTACGGGGAGTTTCCAGCCATCCTCTAGATTATCACAATCATGTATGCCATTTTTCTTAGCATAATATCTCATCGCTGCTGATGGGATGGGGTCGTCCTTTGGAATGTATCCCCTGTCTTTCGCATACTTCCAGATTGTAAAAACCGTTTCCGGATCTTCCGTGTCTACGTCCGAATTTCCGCCACCGTGAGGAAATCCCGCCCTTGAACACGTAGAAGCTCCAGATTCTACAGCCAGATAAGTTATAGCGTTGTGGCTTACGTTATGCCTCCAGCAATGTAAAAGATCACCTGATACGCTCGTATCTTTGAATGTCTTGCTTCCGTGAAAAGGTGACGGGAATCTATGATTTGGATTGTTCGGTTTCCCTGTAACATCGTGTATGTCAAGGTTCCACAAGGCAGACTTATACTTAGAATCCTTGTCTTGATATTGAGAGAACTGTTTTATTTTGGGTTTTAGTTGTGCAAGTATCGCCCGTTCGCGTTTCTCTTCGATGACTCTGATATACACTTCTGGCAATTCATTGAATGTTATGTTTGAGACATCAGATTCTAAATATAGTCTGTACTTTCCGGCGTATGCTCTATCGTCCACTGAAATTCTGTTAATTTCCTCTTCCGAACATGGAACAAAAGACCCGGCTGCGACAACATACTGCCAGTTTGCGCGTACTTCTCCAGCGTCCTCGGTTGCTATGTTCTGCTTTGAAGAGTTTTCAAATATTGACTTTGCTACCGGATCGAATGTGAAATAAAAGCAGTGTCTTCCTATCTGTTTTCTTGATTTTACCGTTAAGGTTGCTTTAGTTTCTCCCACTGCTTCAAGGTTGTCTACATCGACTATGCAGAGGTTATCTTTGTCCGTGCCAGCGATGCCGATATTAAATCCCTGCTTCATAAGGTCATAAGCTTCTGAAAACGTCTTCCCGTTCTTTTTCCAGCTTATAACCGGCAGTGGATCTTTTCCATTCTTCTCCAATGGAAAATAATAAGGCTGGTATCCCCCCGGTGAGTTTTTCATTAACAATTCGTGGAATTTTTTAAACTCTTCTGGATCGGTTTGCTGGAAAGCATCCATTTCAGAGCCTCCGGAAGTGTACCCTTATTGGCCTTCTCTCCATTCTCCGGAGCTTGCAAGTTTTACAAAATTCTTGAAGAATATCATAATCAATGTACTCGTTCAAGTCCGGTTCTGGGGGCAGAAAGCTTTCACATGCTTGCATTTTAATATCCCCTCCGGATCCTGTAAGAAAAGGCAATGTCCCGTCGGGAATAATCAACTGGTTCAATCTGCTTGCGCCACTCGTTAAAAGGATCAGAAGCGAGTGAATAACCCCGCCTGCACTTGCACGAATAAAATGGGTTCAGTGTAAATTTTTTAATTCCCTGTGTTACAGTATTCAGGGTTTCAGGGTTCGAAATGGAGTTAGATGTACTATCAAGACTAAAAATGTCTTTAGAAGTGTATTGAATTTTATTCGTTTTTAGTGACATAATATCACTTCCTAATATCAGAAAAAGTATCAAATAGTTCGGTAGAGACTCTTATTTGCTCATCATTAGTAGTAATTTGAAAGCACCTCCTAATTCAATTTTAAAGGTTACTTGAATGGAGTTATTCTAAGAGAATTATCTTCAAGCATTTCTACATTAAGCGCGTCCCCTTTGGACAGATTCATATTTCTTATCCAATCAACTGGAATTGAAAGTAAATACGCTCGCCTAACGGTCTGCAGCTTTCTTAACCCAAAATAAAATGCTGTGTTCTTCATACACATGAATATTACACTGTATATATATAAAGCAGAACGGTAAACTTAGTGATAGTTAAACCCTTAGGGTTTAATTTTTCAATAATATCCTACCGTATTAATTTTCATTTGTTAACTTAATCCATACCCATACATTTTTAACTATAAAAACACATGTTATTACATATGGCAATAAGAATTGAAAATGATCAGAAAATAAAACAAGGGGGTCATTTAAAACGGAACGAAGTAAAAAAAGGAATTCTCGAGCATATTCTTAAAAATAGCCCTATCCTAGAGTCCGATATTCGAAAATTTGTAGAAAAAAGATATATGATTAAAGATCAAAAAACGGTAAATACGCATTTACACAATTTAAAGGATTTAAGATGCATCGAAAAGATTCCAGCTAAAAGGGGATTTCCTAATAAATGGGTCATCAAAACTCCCGAGAATTTAAAAAATATTGGTATAGAGTTTCCCGGTATTCAGCTGAGAAATTATACAAAAGCGAAGAACATACTTATCAATGAAATTTTTCCGGGCATTCCCCCAAGACATTACAAAAAATATTTTATTTATATGTCTTTAGTTCCCTCATCATTTGATCTTTTTTTTAATGGTGAGCAAGAATCGATGCTCAGAAGAGTCCATGAAATCTGGCAAGTCGAAGATTATAGAGATGAAATAAATAAAAAAATTGATTTCGTTTACGATAGATCTTTTTTGCTTAATGATTATCTGAATCCATCTGCTAAAAAACAAATAATCGAAATTTCAAAAGATGAACTAAAAACGATATTATCTAAAATAAAATATCCAGCCGATGAACAAGATTGGAATATTAAAGAAAAAATCGTTGAAAATATATTTTTTGATAAATTAACAGAAGTTCTTCTTTCTAAGAGACCAGATAGTACCCAAGATCAAGTTAATAAAGAGGTATCAGAGAAAATAATTGACGATCTACCGTATACGTCACAAGATAGTGTTTTCGAAATTGTATATTATCAATATCTTCAAAAATATAACATATATGATAAAGTGTGTAAGCTCTTTTATAAAACTGATTTTTTGAAAGGAGTCCTGAAGGAAAAAGATAGTCAAGATGCAAAAATATTCACGAAAAAATTGGGAGAATGTATTGAAAACGTTAATAAAGCATTTAGTAACTCTCCTGCAAGTAAGGATCAGGATTCTATGGAAGAGTCTCCAGCGAGGATGTTCCAAAAGAGAATAAATGAATTGGACGCGCTTTACAATGAATGGTTTGAAAAATGTCTGCAAAACGATAAACAAAGGCTTTCATAAATGAAAACAGACGGTTATGATGCAAAAAATCCTAATATTGAAGTAAAACTTTAGTTTCACAGTAAGATTTGTTACTAACAATTTTGAATAAAAAATAAAGAGAGAGAACAATAAAACAAGGAGACTTTTTATATAATCGAAACATTTCTTGTAAAAAAAGATTAATTTGGTAGGGTTCTGAGAGCCACCTTAGAACCCTTTCCTTGAAGATAAGGACGTGTTAATAATTGCTAAGTATTAACAATAACAGCTTTGCATATGAACCTTTCGATTGCACAGAACAGAAAAACTCAGTCAGTGAATTTCTGAGTTTATTGAAAGATCCCAAAGTACAAACTTTTTTGAAAACGTTTATTGATACTGCAATTGCAACAAGTGAATTAAAAATTTTAAAAAGACTTGCAGCTTGTGAAGCCTTGTTAGGACTTGACGATTATGAATTAAATGAAACTGCAGCACCTTCACTAATGCAAAGGCTTGAAAGCATTGAAGAAAAAGTTAATTCAACTGGTTTTAAACCACCTGTAGAGCCTGATATACGGCCAACAACAAAGACTGAAATAAGAGCTGCTTCGCTTGTAGACCATTTAAAGGAAACAGGGAAAGACCACCTGACATCTCCTGAGATTTTCAGCTTCTTGAAATGCAAGTTACCGGATAACTGCAAGATTAATGAGAACATCCAAAATATAAGGAAAGTAAAACAGGACGTTCTCAATAAAGCTGCGGCAATGTATCCAAATGTATTCTTGAGTAAAAAGAGTACAGGTCACCGAGAGGTGAGACTTGTTTTAGCATCGTAACCTATTGTAACCGAGTTACATACAATTGAGAAAATGAAACTGCAGAAAATATATGGATCTCATGATATCCAGACAATAAAAAGAAAACTTCTAAAAATAAAGAAGAGATCTTGAAAACAAAAAGATTGAACTTCTTTGAATTAAAAATACAGAAAAACGTGATTAGTCGTAGCTATAAAAAAGAAATTAGTAATAAATAAATCAAAAAAAGATTTAAGCTAAGATTTTTGTTAATTGTATGTAACCAAGTTACAATTGGTTACAATCTTCTTCTCTAATGCTATGTGCCTGATTTTTCGTACTAATCTACCTTAATTTTAAATATGGAACACAAAAATATATCATATAATCAATTTTGTAAATAATAACTTAAATTCAGGACCATGAAACCTCATGACAATAAACACAAACGTTAAATCAAGCAATAAAAGAGCAAAGAATGCAGCACATTATTCAAAACTTATAAAGCAAAATCTTTCCAGACTTACACAAGAGTATAATATTAGTTATCTAGGTATTTTTGGCTCTTACATTCGTGGAGAACAAAAAGAGGATAGTGATCTTGATATTCTTGTCGAGTTCTCCAAAGAACCTGATCTT
>DASXVB010000156.1:0-1773 GCA_036504475.1 Methanosarcina sp. | reverse complement strand
CAGTGTAACTCCTGTACCCATCCCGAACACAGTAGATAAGCCTGTCCACGTTCCTTACTGTACTGAAGTGTGCGAGCCTTCGGGAACTCTGGATCGCTGCCAGATTCACTCTACATTATTATCTAAATAACTTTTTCTGATGCTGTTTTTCTGATCTTTTACTGTTGTTTTTACTCTTTTGAAACCAATTTTCTATTAATTTTCAAAATTTACATATCCTCTATCTAAAAAACCTAAATCATAAAATAAACCAGTTATGAACTTGGAAATGTTTAAAATAATTTCTTACTACTCTCAAATACTGGATATATTTCAAACCTATACTTTACATTTATTATGTATAAAGCCTGGCACTATATTTAATTGGGAAAATAAGGCTTAATAATCCTTAAAAAAACTAATCATTTTTTGAGGAGTCTATCAGATAAGAACCTAACAGAATATTGTTGGAAAATGACAAGAGAAAAGTTAACATTAATAAAATCATCTAAAAGTATTGCCGTATTAAAGGTAGAACTGGGTGAATTTTGAGAGAATCATGCATTTACACATAAAATGTCGCATTATTTAATATAGGAACTATAGTTTAGGGTTAGCCAATGCTGATTCAACTTGTAATGATCTAATGTGTAAATTTTTTAATATTGCCTAAGAAATCGACAGTAACTCTGCGGATTCCCAAAAAGCTTATTAAAGGCAGAGTTCTATAGCGTGAAACACATTTACGCTTAATTAGCTGACAATGAATAATTTTCTTGTATACCAAGTTAATTATTTTTATAAAAGAGTTGAAAATTATGACAATCCAAAAAGGCGATTTCGTAAAGTTGAACTATACAGGTAAGTTTGAAGATGGCAGGGTTTTCGATACAACAGACGAAGAACTTGCAAAAAAAGAAGATATTTTTAATCCTAGCGGGCTTTACGGCGGAGACGTTGTTATTGTAGGGGCAGGCCATACTATTGAGGGCCTTGATGAAGATCTTGAAGGAAAGGAAGTCGGTTACAACGGAACTGTTTCAATCCCTCCTGAGAAGGCTTTTGGCCCTAGCAACCCCAAACTTATAGAGACTATTTCCATTACGAAGCTGAAAGACCGAAATGTTCACCCTGGCCTTGCTGTTGAGATAGATGGCAGACGAGGAGTTGTCAGCAGGGTTATAGGTCGCAGGGTCACTGTAGATTTTAATAGCCCTCTTGCAGACAAGACTGTTACCTATGAGTACACAATTGAGAAAGTCCTTGAGACTGATATTGAAATAATTCAGGGTTTGCTAGCTCTTTATACCGGCCTCAGGAACCTAGAAGTTGAGACTGCTGACGGCGTTGCAAAGATCTATATCCCTACGGGCCTGACCTTCAATCAGCGCTGGCTCATGGCAAAGAATAGGGTAGCATCCGAACTTTTCAAGTACGCTGGCTTTAAGGAAGTCCAGCTCATTGAAAAAATCACAGCAGAACCAGAAGTTAAAGCTGAAACTGAGTCCGAGCCTGAAGCAGAACCTGCATCAAAGGAAGCCTCAGAACCAGAAGCTTGAGTTATATTTAAAAATCTTTAGAAATGCGAAGAGCTTTTTTCTCTTCGCAAATTTTATATACCATAATTGGGTTTCTTGTATACGCTTTCCGGAATACAATGTAATTTGCAGTATTTCTTTTCTGGAAAGGAAAATTTATTCATTCAACCTGCTGAGGTAGCCCAGCGGACCACGGCGCCGGTCTTGAAAACCGGTAGCGCTTCGCGCTACGGGAGTTCGAATCTCCCCCTCAGCG
>DASXVB010000155.1:0-8619 GCA_036504475.1 Methanosarcina sp. | reverse complement strand
AAATGACACCAGACGCCTTAGTTACAAATAAAAAGAAATTGTGAACAAACAAAGGTATTATATTAATTATTTACTGATTTTAAAAACTATTATAAACTATTTCTCTAAAAAAATAGTTTTTAGAGTGTACCTTAAATGGGGAAGTTCTAAATGCAGATATATTGTCAAAAATAAGCCTTATATACCCTTAGTTTTAACGAGGATTTGGAAGGACCCTATAGATTTTGTAATTGGTCACAATCCTTGTGATACAACTTAGAAATTAAAGTCTCAAGATATCGAATATTTATTTTGATGAGCACTGAATTCTTTTTGCTAATTCAGAATTTCAATCAAAAAATGCAAAAATCACTAGATTTTGGAACAGAGTCTAAAAATACGAATATTTATATATTATTTTATTCAGTGAGTCCCTTATTACGGTATAAACTGGAGACTGCTGTGAAAATTGCAATTTTATTCTCTCAAAATCTCACTTTTCATACTTTGAGAGACAGCTTTTAGCCTTGGGAAGCCACAGGAACTCGTGTTACAAGCACCTTATCTATTCGATTACCATCCATATCCACAACCTCGTACCGCAATTCCCCATATATAATATGGTCTCCAGTTGCTGGAATTCTCTGCAAAAGGAAAATTATCAGCCCGGCAATAGTCCGGTAATATCCAAGTTCCTCCCCTGGAAAGGAATCTACAGATAAAACATCCTTAAGCTTTTCAACGGGTGTATCCCCATCGATAAGCCAGGAACCATCTTCCCGAACTTTAACCTGTGCCTCCGCAGGTTCGCCAAGAGAACGGATCTCACCCACAATCGCTTCGAGAACGTCATGCAGAGTGATCACACCCTGAATGCTCCCATATTCGTCAGTAATAAGGGCAATATGCACTCCGGTCTCCTTGAATAACTCCAGAAGTCTCAGGACTGAAGCGCTTTCAGGTACAAAGAGCGGTTTTGTAACAAGTTCTTTGAGATTAACGGTGCCGCTTTCCACAAACTTCTCAAGGACTCTTTTTACGGATATCATACCGATAATATTGTCCAGAACTCCCTCATATGCCGGAAAATTGGATCGACCGCTTTCAATCATCTTCCGCAGACTTTCATCGGTAGGATCCTCAAGGTCAATAGCAGTGAGATCAGTGCGATGCGTCATCAGGGTATCAACTCGGCGATCACCAATCTCAAGAACGCCTTCTATCATGCTCAGTTCGGCTTTCTCAAACACTCCAGCTTTGGTTCCTTCCTCAAACAAAATTTTAATTTCTTCCTCTGTTACCGGAAGTTCAGTAGGCTTGCTAACTCTCATAATCTTGAGCACAGCTTCGGTAGAACTACTGAGAATTATTACAAGCGGCTTTGCGATGACAGAAAGATAGAACATAGGTTTTGCGATGCTAGAGGCAATTGATTCCGCATTATTGAGTGCAAGCCTTTTTGGGACAAGTTCTCCAAAAATTAAGGTCAAGTAAGTAATTAAGAGTACTACAAGAGTAATACTGATCGCGCTACTATATGGAGATAGAGCATGAAATTTTTCAAGGTAAGCTGCAAGCTCTTCTGATACCGTAGCTCCGCCGAACGCACCTGCAAAGATTCCAATCAGAGTGATCCCTATCTGCACAGTAGAGAGAAACGGAGTTGGAGCATTAGCGAGTTTAAGTGCAGCGGCTGCCCGTGTATCCCCTTCTTCTGCCCTTTGCTTGAGGCGAGTTTTTTTGGCGGAAACTAGGGCAAATTCTGACATGGAAAATATGCCATTGAGTGCGATCAAAACAAGGACGATTACGATCTCAAGTAAATATGACATTTTGAAGATATTGGTTGGATTATAACATAAAGCTATTTATAATCTTTAGAAAACTTGTTTTCATAAGCTTATAGTAGAAACTCGTGTTTTCGTTGGGCGGCTGATTCTCTCTGTGATTTCTACCTGCTGCTTGTGCTCTGGAACCTCTCTCCAGAATTCAAGATAGGAAACTTTCTATCTCTCTCAGTACAAGGCTGAACAAAACTCCAGCTTTGCTCTAACTATAATTTTTTAAATTTATGTTTAAAAAACTCTTCCTGGTTTATTTTCATTAAGAGCTCTGATTCTTCTAACCAGCGCAGGATGTGTTGAAAGCAAATTTGTGGACCAAATCCAGAACCCTTCAGGGCTCCTTGCGGTTTCTAGGTATTCATCGTAGTTAACAGCTTTGTAAAGATGTTCACCTGCGGAAAGAACTATAAGTCCTTTCTTGCCTGAAGGAGCAAGCTGAATTGCAATTCGATCTGAGGTATATTCTCTGGCTCGACTCAGGGCCGTCCATAAAAGGTTCTTGAGGACAGGCACAAAAGCAATCGGAAAGATTGAGAGATTGTAGAGCAGTGTTACATGGCCTGCTTTTATGTGAGCCAGTTCATGGGCAACTATGAACTCAAGAGAATCAAAATCTCCTTCCCGGTATGCGACCTCAACTATATCCGCATAAAAAACAACATAGTTTCTCCGGAAGTAAAGCCTGGTAGCAAACGCGTTTATCAACCCGCCTTCCTGGATTAAGAAAGCGTCAGGGACTTCCCTGAGGTTTAGATCAGAAGAAAGGCGTTTTATGATCTCGTAAAGTTCAGGAAATTGTTTTTCTGAAAGCTTGACTGCATTTGCCATCATTCCCCCATATGTTTGTCCGGAAACAAATGAGAGAAAAGCAATCGCCGCCGGAATTACCAGTATATACTCAACCCCGAGTTCTTCGGGATAGAGAAGCGGTACTGTCATTAGTGTGATATAAATAAAAATACTGATCAACAGACAGACAACAAAAAGAGGTATTTCGGCAGGATGTTTGAGATTCCTTATTTCACTATCCAGCAACTTATTTGTCCCCCCATTTCTCTATAAATATGTTTCAATAACCCCTCTAAAAAGAATTACCCAAGTTAATTTTTCTCAAATGTTCAAGTTATACCTTGGACTTACGGCAATATACCATTTACTGTAAAACATAACTTATACTGTTTGGTTATACATTTTACTCTCAAATATATTTTATACTATCGCTAACGTGGAAGTCTCCCCTAAGGAAAAGTAAGGTTGTTTATCTAATTTCAGGACAATTACTGAATTGAGCAAGATGTCAGTAGGTATTTAGAGCTTTTGGGCAATATATTATTCTTTGAAATAGTATTTTTGGTCACAAAAATAAACTTAATTTACCCTCGTTTCTCTCAACCCCCGAAAAATAAGCATATAAAATGAAAGCCTTTCTAAGCTCGTTACAGCCATTCTCTCAACTACTAAATTAAACCATGCAGTAATTAAAAGAAATTGAGCTGTAAGCTTTCATAAAAAGCCAACATGCGAGGGTTGCCCAGCCAGGTCAAAGGCGCCAGACTTAAGATCCGTTTACGAGGGTATTCGTGAGTTTGAATCCCACCTCTCGCACTAATTTTTTGCATCAAACTTTGGATTTTTCCTTTTTTACCTTCTTTTATACAGAAATACTGCAAGGAGGCTAGCTACTCCATAATATACCTCAAAACCTGGTGTTTTCAGGATTTCTTTTTGTTCGTTTTGTGGTTCTTTGCTCGTTGTATTATTAGTTGTTTCAGTTGATGCAAGCGGTATTCCTGGAATAGTTCCTTCAGATGATTTCGCGGTACCCGTTATTGCAAATGAAGAGAACTTGGTAGGCTCTGCCGTGAAGTATAGATATTTATTATCTTCGCATAATAATTTAACTGGTAGGTATGACCATGTTTTGTCGCTGTAACTGTTGAGAGTAATTGAAGCTTGTTCAATCTTCTTATCCTGCAGCCAGGACTTCTCAACCTTGAAACATACTATAGGATTTTCGATGTCCTTTGATGTTACAAATCCACCAGTTCCAACCCAGACATTGAAGTATTTGTAGACTTCACCTTCGGGCAGTCCCGAAACTAGAGAAGATTTCCCTTTGAGCTGTTCAGCAATAGTTGTAGTCTTGCCAAAGGTCTTTTTTGCATCAAAGCTCACATACACAACACAGGTTGCATTCTTTGCAAAATCAAACTTTACAGGTTTCCCATTTATAATAGTAGCTTGTGAGAGTTCCTTTACTTGGACATTACTTTGAGGTTCAAGGGAGCCGCCTCCACCTCCTCCACTGCTGCTGTGGCTACTTCCTCCACTACTTCCACCGCTTGAGCTGCTTGGTGTAAGTACATTTATCACAGCAATTTTTGAGGCAGTTCCATTTTCGTTGCTTACAGTTAGATTGACAGTATAAGTTCCAGCATTTGCATATACATAAACCGGATTTGTACCATTGGAGTCGAGCTGTCCGTCGCCGTTGAAGTCCCATATCCTTGAAGTTGCTTTCTGGGAAAGATCGTTAAACTGCACTGTCAGGGGAGCATAACCCTCTGTAACGTTGCTACTGAAGTTTGCAACCGGAGCATTTGGATCAGTAACAACTATGTAACCCGGCCTTGTCGTTGTATTGTTCCCTATAACATTTCCCACAGTCAGACTAATTGTATAATTTCCTGGTTTCATAAATGTGTGAACCGTTAGCGACTCATTTGAATTGGTACCATCACCGAAATCCCAATACCAGGATGTAGGTTCTTCGACTTTATTTTTAGCTCCACCTTCATTTGTAGCAGCGAATAATACCGTTAGAGGTGCTGTTCCATAGGTTACATTAGTGGAGAAATCTGCCACTGGTGGTTGTGGGGGAGTTACAGTAATATAATTCGTTTTCGTTACTGTACTACTGCCTGCTTCATTTGCCACTGTTAAAGTAACGTTATACACCCCTGGATCCGTAAAAGTGTGGGTTGCATTCGTGGCGTGTTTTGAATTGATACCATCTCCAGTATCCCATAGCCATGAAGTTGGTACCCCCCCAGTGCTGATATCAGTGAATCGCACAACTAAAGGTACAGTTCCAGAAGTTGCATTTGCAGTAAATTCAGCTACAGGTGGCAAGGTGTTTGTGGCAGAAAGATCACTCATATAGATACCATTATCCTTAACTGCACCATACCAATCATAGTTACTGCCTATTCCCCACACAATAGTATCATTGTATATGTCAGGTGTTGTGTAAGTCCCCCTTGGATAAATATAGACTGGGGTGCTTTTTGCTGAAGGAATATCATAAACGTATACACCCGCGTAACCAAATTGGTCATTGCCAGATTTTGAATATACGATTTTGTCCCCGTTTATATCAATGTGTGTACCGGTATCGTCTCCAGCATCAGTAATGACTCCTGCGTATTCAGGTAAGGTATTACCTGTGTTATCACTGGTAACATCTATAGTTTTTTTAGTGACAAGATCATACATTTGTATAAATCCGTCCCTAGAGTAGAAGTTTGGCCATATAACTTTACTACCATATATATAGGGACTAAATATCTGGCTAGAAGAGTGTACATTGATAGTCTCATTAGTATTAATATCGTAAACAGCTATGTTTCTCCCATCTGCATCCTCATAACCATATGTAATCTTGGTATCGTATATATCAGGACTATTACCCTCCGCAATTTTAGTCTGTGTAGAAGTCGATATATCCCGCATATATACGTTGGAATTATAACTTGATTCATTGTAATTTGCACTCCAAACGATTCTATTACCGTAAATAGCAGGAAAACTGTAATTGTCTACATCCTCAGTAATGTAAGATCGAGCACCCGAAGGTATATCATACACCGTAAGTCTTGGCACTCCACTACTTTCATCATGCCAAACTAACTTATTGCCGTAAATAGCTGGATGAGATGCTGTAGAAGAGCTAACTGTAGTGTCTGTTTTCGAGGTCAAATCATAGAGGTGAATAACGCCATTGTCCGTCCATACTACCTTGCTACCATAAATAGCAGGATCAGATCCATTACCAATTCTCGTCACCTGTGCTGCTACCTGTGATGCTGACGCCACAGATGATATTAAAAGTGAAAATACAAAAATCAAGGTTGTTAAAGCTAAAGCTACTGAATACAACTTTTGCTTATTTTCCATTTATTTCCATCACCACCCAACAGTTTAAGAATATTAATAAGATTGTGTCCCAATATTCTTTAAATTTTCTTTTGAATTTTAACCTGCTGTTAGCTGGGTAATTAAAATATAGGAAAATAATTGATGCATTTTAGTATTAAAATTTTTAAAAAATTTTAAAAATTTGTATCTATATCACATAGTCGTACCTATTTGAGTAATTCTATTGTTGATGTCGAAGCAGACTAATTTCCTAAGTACCTTTATTGTTCCATCGTTCCGTTTTGGAATGGAACAGTATTAAATCTTTTTTAAGTTAGAAGTTCAATAGATCTTCAATAACATTGATCTAATTTTTATAGAAATCAGGCATATCTTTAATTTTTTATAACAATAAATAGCATATGAATAAAAAGGGAATATTTATATTTTAACTTGTTTTCAAAACTACCTTCAATCATTTTGAACCACTATTTTGGAGTAGATAAACAAGAGAACTAAATGGTTCGCAACCCAACTAAGCAAGACAAACAGAGTTAAATCTACTGTATAAAACACTATTCTCATCCTGAGACAGCAAATCTCGATAGGTATTCAACTTAGTAAAATTTACGGCTAGATGGTAGAAATGAAACTTAAATATACAGTTACTTTGGCACTAATTTTAGTGATAATTTTAGCTGCAAAATACGGAACAATTTTAAAAGTCGGCGACAACGTTCGTGCAACATCTGTACCCAATAACTTATCAACAGCATATAGTAACATAACAAAAACTGTTAACAATACAAAAGCTCTGTATAATAATGCGTCAGCGACATATAATAACTTAACAAAAGCTGTTAACAATACGACAGCTGTATATAAAAACGCATCAGCTGCTTATGATAACCTAACAAAAATTTATAACACTACAACTACTGCTTATAATAATGTATCTACAGATATTAACAATGTAACAACAAACATTAAAAATGCAACATCAGCATTTAACAATACACTATGACATAAGAAACCTTTTTGTCTCCTCTTCAATCAATCCCTGATAAGAAAAACTATCACAAATAAGACTCGCTGAGATCCTGCCATTTAGATTATCCCCTTCAAGGCCAGAGCATTTTCCTGAAAGAAAAGGAATTTGAAAATAGAATTAAACTCATAATTATATGCTTGTCGTTTCTAGAACTTTCTAGATTTCCAAAAGAATAAAAATTTCTAAATTTTTAGGATATCCAAGTAAAAAACCTGGATACCGACAAATTCTATTATTGCCCTCTGTCAAACTTATTTTTTTTGTTTGATCATTTCCTGAACCTGTTTCATATCACCTATAGCTTTTTTCTTTAGTTCAATTGCGCTTTCCATATCTGTTATTCTCTTTTCCAACCACTGTATTTTCATATCAAGTTTCATTAACACAACTTTCTTTTTCTGTTCTTCGTTCAGACATTCCCAAATTTCAGGTATCGAACCACAGTGCATTGAGGTGTGTTCTGTTGATTGTTCATGGTGCATGTTTAATCATCTCCTTTTATTTACACTGAGAATATCCTAAAACCCCATTTCGTTCTTAGTAACCAAAAATTTTCAGATTACTTCCACTATAAGAGATTCGATTGATCATTCAAAATTCGAGATCTATGAAGTGAATGTTCAGTTTTAGGATGAGCTTCTCATATAATAAAACAGTTAAAACATATTAAAGTTTTCTTAAAAGATGTTATTTTGGAGAAATATTAAATATCTCATATTGAGTTGATCCCAGAAACCTTGAATTTGTTATACTGCCATAGAAATAAAATTGGTTTTGGGATGAGGTCTTTCTGTGTTTATTCCTCTCCCATTTCTCTTCTAAATTCTATGTAATCTCTCTCGACTTCCTCTAGTTCGTATTCCATTTTATCCCCTCTTTATCCGAAAATCATTATTGAATCAAGTCTTGCAGTACCTATTTTTGTCCAGTACTTGCAAATACTACAATACTGAGTCTTACCATCTGAGTGTAATTTCAGATTAGAATGACATTTTGGACATGTTTTTAGATATTTCATGAATAACTCCTTGAATTTTCATTTTTTAAGTTGACAACGATTTTTCAGAATAGAATGTAAGAAAAATCCTAGAGGTGCTGTATCCGTTTACTGCATCCCCCAATACAGTATCTTCGATGTTATGCTCCCCCAAACATAAGGTTCGAAGAAAGATCAGTAGCCTCCAGGAGATTCTTTTATTGGACAAATGATACCCCTGTGTTCTCCAACTACAATATGAAATAAAAAGATAAATTACTTTAAATTAATTATATCAAAAATTAGTTTCAAACAAAAAATAATTTAATGTATTTTATTTTAATGACTTTAAAATACTCAATATAATTAAATTATTCAATTATATTGCAATTTAAAATTGGAAACAATTTTTCATGTCAATTATGATATATATAAGTAGGGTATTATAAATTTATATATTAAGAGTAATAGGGTTTTCTCTTAATCTTTGTGTTGGATCACGGTAGGGATTTGAGAATAGGGACTCAAAACTCTACCATCTACTTCTTGGTTTGTCTTAGTTCACGTGGATAAGACTGTCTACGCAATGAATTTTCGTTTTGTTGTGACGCTGCTTTTTCTTTTGCAATTGC
>DASXVB010000154.1:0-14284 GCA_036504475.1 Methanosarcina sp. | reverse complement strand
GCAATCAGCAAATATCTGAGGTCGAGGGGATGAGTATTGAAAATAAGATTTGCAGTCGGATTCCAAATAATTAATGAGAGAATCAGGAGTTCAGTTGCAATCCCTACCAGAACCATACGATTACCGAACAAACCCATTGTGAAGACTGACTGGAACCGGGTTCGGGAAGCAAAAACATTAGCAATCTGGCATATAACTATTGCTGAAAAGAAAGCGGTTATTGATTGCATATAAAGGGGATTGTTGTTTGCAAGCTGCTCGCCAAAGCTCCACCCTCCTTCAAAAAGTACGGCAAAGTAGCAAAAGAAGCCTGCAATAGCTTCGATGGGTCCTTTTAGTCCATAAGCTGTAAGAAGCACCTGAGGAGTTAACAATTTTTCGTCCCTGGACCTGGGAGGTCTTTTCATAATATCCTCTTCGCCTTTTTCCTCTCCAAGAGCAAGTGCAGGCAGCATATCTGTACCAAGATCAATTGCCAGAATAAGCTGTACTGGCATAGGAAGAGGCAGGGCAAAAAGGATGAAAGCTATATAAGGTAAAACTTCAGGAATAGTGTGAGTAATAATATACACAATGAACTTTTTTATATTGTCAAAAACAGTTCTGCCTTCCTCTACAGCATTCACAATAGTCGCGAAATTATCATCAAGCAATATCATATCCGCAGATTCGCGAGCTACGTCCGTTCCGCTACCCATAGCGACGCCCATATCTGCATTCTTGATTGCAGGAGCATCATTCACCCCGTCGCCTGTCATGGTAACGATTTCCCCTTCGGCTTGAAAAAGCTGTACAATTTTTAATTTTTGTACAGGGGAAGTGCGGGCAAATACAATGCTCGGATTTTTTAATCTTGAAGCAAGGTCTGCGTTTGAGAGTATTGCCAGCTCCTCTCCAGTGATAATCTCAAGTTTTCCAGCATTTGCAAGCCCTACATCCTTTGCGATTGATTCTGCAGTGACCGGGTGATCACCTGTGATCATGACAACTTTGATACCGGCGGTATGGCACTTTGCAATAGCTTCTCTGGCTTCAGGGCGTGGAGGGTCTACAATTCCTATAAATCCCAGAAAAATAAAATCATCTGTATATTCCTTAAGTTCTTCTGTTTGTCTGTACGCAAGGGCAATAATCCTTTCTCCTTTTTTTGCAAGGCTCAAGTGCCGATCGAGAAGCTCTTGCTGCTCAGTTTCATTCAGTTTCCTGATTTCTCCTGAATCCATGGATGAACTGCACATTTTGACAACTACTTCCGGGGCACCCTTGAGATAAATTTCAAGATTTCCTTCAGGAGTACGGCAGATAACTTCCATTCTTTTGGTAAGGGAATCAAAGGGGAACTCTTCTAGCCTTGGATAATCGTTATGGAGTCTTTTTATATCTTCTATACTATTTGCAAAAACAAGAAGTGCTCCTTCAGTTGGGTCGCCGGTATATCCTGGGGATGACTCACGAAGTTGCGCATTATTGCAAAGGCCTGCAACTCTTATAATAACAGATGGCAGTTTTTTAGGAACCCATACAGGTTTTTCTGTAACACAAATTCCTTCCGTGCTTGAATCTGCAATTTCTTCAGTAGCAGCCTTGTTTTTACTTTCTTCTGCCTCCTGCGTTGCAGCTTTTTTCTTAGAGCTGAGAGGGTTTTGAAGAACGAGACATTCAAAACCGACCATAAGAGAATTAACTGCCATCCTGTTCTGAGTTAGAGTTCCAGTTTTATCAGTGCAGATGACAGTAGTCGAGCCTAGAGTCTCTACTGATTCGAGCTGTTTTATGAGAGCATTCTGCGCAGCCATTCTTCTGGAGGCAAGGCTCAGGGCAAGGGTAACTGTGGGTAAAAGTCCTTCGGGAACATTGGCAACTATAATTCCGATGGCAAAAATAAGGCTTGCAAGAAAAACATCCTGAATAAAAAATGCAAGTATAAAAAAGATTACTCCCATAATAACAGCAATTGCGGATATAACCCTTATGAAATGGTTGAGTTCTTTTCGAATAGGAGTGTCCACGCCTGAAGTCTGTTGTGTGAGAGTTGCAAGGTTCCCTATCTGGGTATTATGTCCTATCCCAAAAACGACTGCCTTCCCGTTTCCACTCTGTACCAGAGTCCCTGAAAAAACCACATTCCTGCACTCTAACATATTTGGATGAGTACACTCAAGAGATCGAAGTTGAGGTTCGGATTCTCCGGTAATGGCTGAGTTATCAACTTTTAGAGCGTTAGTTTCAATCAAGCGCCCATCGGCAGGAACCTTATCTCCTTCCTCAAGAAGAATAATATCTCCTACAACAAGCTCTGATGCCAGGATATCCTTTACCTTTCCTTCCCTTAGAACTCTGGCATGGGGTGGAAGAAGCTGCCGAAAGCTTTCCATTGTTTTTTCAGCCTGGTATTCCTGTATAAATGTAAAAGTTCCATTGAGAATTACAACGCCTACGAGAGCAATCCCTATATACAGGTTTCCCTGCCCGGGATCAAGATACTCTCCTATGAAAGATAGAATCGATCCCACAGTCAACAGAATGGAAAATAAATTCCTGAATTGCCTGAGATACTTCTTTATTATGCTCTCTTTTCCTATTTCTTCGAGAGTATTGGCCCCACATTTTTTGAGTCTGCGGGAAGCTTCTTGCTCGCTGAGTCCGTTTTCGTCAACGTTTAGTTTTTCAAGAAACTCTGAAAGTGAAATCTTATTCTCATCCCCCTGAGGAGAACAAATCTTGTCTTTGCCGCCAGTTAGATTCTTCTCCATCTAATCCCCGTGTGATTCAATGTAATACAAGAATAAGAAGCTTGACATGGGTCCTGAAAACCATCTCTAAATCTACTATCTGAGAATAAATGACAACGATGTATTATCAGTCCAGACCTGATGTATTTCTAGAACAAGGTGAAAAATGGAACAATCAGATTGGCATAAAAAATTGAACAACGAGCTCAAAATTTACGACTACATTTATTTAAAAAATCCCAGAAAAAAATTCTTAACAAATAGCTTTTATAAGTTGTTATCTAAAAAACACCCGCATTCTAACGCAATCGTAGGAGTCTGAGAATTGTTTTAACTCCCGCATTTTTATCTCTGTTCGGGAGAAATGAAAAAAGAGATTCAGAGGTATTATTAATTTTCCAGGCTAAACCTATGATTTTTAATTGTGTTTCAAAACTCTGGATTCCCATCTGGGGTGTGAAACATTTTGGATTGAAAAGGTCTATATAATATTGTTAAGTAGACAATAAATTGTAATTAAAATAAATGTAAATTGATAAATTAAAAAAGGTATGACTTATGAGCGAATTTACACTCAAAACGAGACTCTTAGCTGCCCTTGAAGGCAAGCCTGTTGACAAAGTACCTGTTTGCTCCGTGACCCAGACCGGGATTGTAGAACTTATGGATGAAGTGGGAGCACCCTGGCCTGAATCTCACACGAACCCTGAACTTATGGCAAAGCTGGCAATCGCCAACTATGAACTTAGCGGACTCGAAGCTGTAAGACTTCCTTACTGTCTGACCGTTCTGGTTGAAGCCATGGGCTGTGAAGTCAACATGGGTACAAAGAACAGGCAGCCATCTGTCATAGCTAACCCCTACCCGAAAAGCCTCGAAGGCGCAGCCGTTCCAGCAGACCTCCTGCAGAACGGCAGAATTCCAGCCGTACTCGAAGCCATTAAGATTGTCAGGGAGAAAGTAGGTCCTGATGTGCCAATTGTCGGAGGAATGGAAGGCCCAGTTACAGTTGCTTCTGATCTGGTAAGTGTAAAATCTTTCATGAAATGGTCCCTTAAGAAGACTGACCTCCTCGAGCAGGTTATGGATCTCGCTACAGAGGCTGCAATTCTTTATGCAAACGCAATGGTTGAAGCTGGTGCAGATGTTATTGCTATTGCAGATCCTGTTGCTTCCCCTGATCTCATGAGCCCTGATACTTTTAGACAATACCTCATGCCAAGGTTACAGAAGTTCTCTTCTAGCGTAAACTCCATAACTGTACTCCATATCTGTGGGAAAGTTAACGCTATCCTCAGCGACATGGCAGACTGTGGATTTGAAGGGCTTAGCGTAGAAGAAAAGATCGGTACTGCAAAAGAAGGAAAGGCAGTTATTGGAGACAGAGCAAGATTAGTAGGAAACGTCTCCAGTCCATTTACCCTGCTGCCTGGACCTATTGACAAGATAAAAGCTGAAGCAAAAACAGCTCTTGAGGGCGGAGTCGACGTACTCGCACCAGGCTGTGGTATTGCACCCATGACTCCTCTAGAAAACATCAAAGCCATGGTCGCAGCAAGAGACGAGTTCTACGCCTGAAAAGGCAACAAAATTCCTTTATTTTTTTATTGGCACATTCCAGATCTTTAAATACTTTAGAGTGCTTGGATACTGTGTCCTATTTCATATTTTTTTTAGTTTTGGCAGGTGGAGTGAGATCTCCAGGAGCCAGGCTCTGAGCCAAGGGGAGCCATTAGAATAAACGATTCAGTATAAATAGCTTTAGCTCTTATTCAAGCTAGTACCTATCTAATATATATTAAATTCATAATATGTCTGAATGTACTTGTCAAATAAATCTTAAACTTTTTTGGAGGAGGTTAAGATATGAGAACAGGAGTTGCAATTGACCTGGGAACCAGTGGTTTTAGGGCCCAGAAAATTGACCTGGAAAGCGGCGAGATTAAGAAAACTGTCATAACGCTGCGAAATCCCCTGCCTGGAGCAAATGTAATGGATCATCTCGATTTTGCAATCCATTATGGACTTGACAAAGCTCACGGGCTCTCAGCAACAGCGGTAAAAAATATCCTTACTGAACTTGGAGTAAACCTCGCAGAAATGGAAAAATTTTCTATCTGCGGAAATCCTATTCAGCTTTCTATCTTTCAGGGAATTCCAATCGAAGATCTTGCATACGCTGGAGAGCGTAAAAAGCAAAAATATCACATAGAAGAACAGAACAGGGACGCCCGTATAATACCTTTAGCTGAGATTGAAGGATTTGAAGAAGCTATAAATTGCAAACTGTTCGTACCCCCGGCAATTAAACACGAAGTAGGAGCCGATGCTCTTGCGCTCATTATAAAAGCCGGTATGATTGAGAGTAATGATATTGCAATTGCAACTGATTACGGAACAAATGCCGAAATGGCTCTCAAAGCAAACGGTATTATATATACTGGTTCGGCTGCTGCAGGTCCTGCTCTTGAAGGTCAAGAGATAGAATGTGGATCTATTGCTTCTCCTCGCACAATCTGTGATGTAGGATTTGAGGGAGATAACCTGCGCTGCTATGTACTCGATAGGGATATGAATACCATCAAGGGAGACCTTGTAAATCCTAAAACCGGGGAAGTCGTGGAAAAGGGAGAACTCACTGCAAAAGGCATCACAGGTACTGGAGTCATCGCCCTTATAGAGACAGGTATGAGAAATAAATTAATTGTGCTGCCAAAGATTCAGACCCCGGATGGGATTATCCACCTCCAGGACGGGATGATATTCACGAATAAAGACCTTATCGCAGCCGGAAGAGCTATAGGAGCAATCAGGGCTGGGCATATTACTCTCTGTGCTGCTGCAGGCATAGAAATGGAGGAATTGCAGATCGCTCACATGTCAGGAGCCGCAGGCACTTATATGGACGCTGCAAAAGCCCATAAGGTGGGAATGATCCCTTACAATACAAATTATGTTTCCCAGATTGGAAATACTTCTCTGATCGTTGCCAGGGAAATCTTGCTTTCTGAAGACAGGCTCTGGGACCTGCAGGCAATTGCAAAGGAGATATTGGGCACCCATGTAATGTTTGCAACCTCTGAGGTTTTTAAGGAAGCTTATCTGCTGGAACTTGCTTATTGGAACGAAGGCATGGCTTTTAAGATGCTTCAGAAGTTTCTGAAAAAGAAAAAACTGCCCATGATTGGTGAGCCTTCTTCTATTCTTAAAATTGACCGCCAGGTTGAAAGAGATATCCCCGAACTCGGAGAAGAGGGGCTTGAAGTGCTTGAAAGAGTTGGGACTTACCTTACAATGGTAATTGAGGGATGTGAAGGCTGTCGTAAATGTGTAAAGGTCTGTCCTACTGGGGCTCTGAGAATTGATGATAAAGGAAGTGTGAGAATAAGGACGGACCTCTGTGATGGTGCAAATTGCCAGCGTTGTTTACACGCTTGCCCTGATGAAAGGTTTAAATGGGAAAACCTGACAGTAGCAGGACAGTAAAAAGAGTACGTTTGTTGAGTATAAAAGAGTCAAAGAGTCAAAATATTCAGGGCGAGAATAAGGGAGGAGAAAACGTGCAGGTCGTTGTGGTGGGGGGATTTCTTGGAAGCGGAAAAACCACCACTATTATCAATATGGGCAAATACCTTGCAGAAAGAGGAAAAAAAATTGCCATAATTGTGAACGAGATCGGAGAAATCGGAATTGACGGAGATGTGATAAAGAGATTTGGGTTCGATACAAAAGAAATCACAAGTGGGTGCATCTGCTGTTCCCTAAAAGTCGGGCTGAGGACAACAATGAATCTCCTTGTAAAAGAATATAAGCCAGACATTATAATGATCGAGCCCACAGGAATTGCTTTCCCGCACGTTATCAGGAACGAAGTCGAGCTTATGAACCTCGGCGAAGAAGTGAAAATCGCTCCTCTTGTAACCTTGATTGACGGTAGCCGTTTTAAGCCCTTGATGAAAGAAGTAAAAGAATTTGCCATGAGGCAGATTGTTGATGCGGAAATTCTCGGGATAAACAAGATAGACTTGATAGAACCTATTCGACTTCCAATCCTTGAGGCATCGGTCCAGCAATTGAATCCAAAAGCCAAGGTAGTCCTGCTTTCAGGGAAAGATACGGGCGAAAACTTCGAGAATTTCATGCGAATTGTACTCCCTGATCTCGATGAAGTGTCCAAAAAAGTCCCAAAGGCTGAAGTGACAGGAAAAATCGCCTCTGATCCACAGGAGACTGAAAATTCAATCGAAGCGTCTGGAGTAGGCAGCTATTCTGCGGAATTTAAGGTTGAAAATGGAAATCTCAGTACTGAAGCTGCACGGGAGTTAACAGTCGAACTAATTAACACAATAAAAGCTAAGCTGCTAAAACTAAATCCCGAATTCGTAGGGCATATCAAACTCTTTCTGGACAATGGGTTAGAAACCGTGAAACAAAGTGTTACAATCCATTATGAAGAGCCCCAGGAAGATGTAATCAAATCAAAGGAAAGAGCTGTCCCTACACTGAAAATCCTTTCAGCGGTCTCAAATGTGGAGAAAGAAGCCGTTAAAGACGCTGTGGAGAGTTCGGTACAGGAAGTCTTTGGGAGAACGAAAATAAAAGTAGACAAAATCGAGCTGATCCATAATCACGAACATGAGCACCATGATGAACACGGACACCATGATAAAAATAAACATGGAGATCATGGGCACATACAGAGAGTCTCGAGTATTGAAAAGAAAGGTTAAGAGATTAGTGAGTAAAACTAGATCTCCCTCACATCTTTTTTATTGATTTTTGTGTTATAGTTACTTAGAAAGCTATTTTAACGGCGAACATTAATCCTATATTTATATGCAAAACGAGGCAAGGCTTCTCCACATTACCGGTACTGTACAGGGTGTAGGTTTTCGCCCTTTTATATACCAGCTTGCAAAAGCTCATGGGCTTTTCGGATATGTAAAAAATTTAGGAAATTACGTAGAAGTTCTTCTAGAAGGAAATCAGGAAAGCCTTGATAATTTTCTTAAAGAACTTCCTGAAAAAAAGCCACCTCTTGCAAAAATTACGGAAATAACTACAAAAAATGTACCTTTTTCCGGATGCTCTAAATTTGTTATCGTGCCCAGCGAATCTGGAGTTTTTGAAAATTCCATAATTCCTCCTGATACGGCCATTTGTGAACAGTGCAGGTCTGAGATTTTTGACCCTTCTTCCAGATATTACCATTATCCTTTTACAGTATGCACAAATTGTGGACCTCGCTATACGACAGTTCGAACCCTTCCTTACGACCGGGAAAATACCACAATGGTAGATTTTCCTCTCTGTCCGGAGTGCGAAAAAGAATATACCGACCCTCTCAATAGAAGGTATCATGCGCAGCCTGTCTGTTGTCCAAAGTGTGGGCCAGAGATATGGATTTCGGATTCTGATGGAAATATACTGGTAAAAGGCTATGATGCAATTAAATTTGCTTCGGATCTCCTTCAGAAAGGTTCTATTCTTGCTATAAAAGGATTTGGAGGGTTCCATATTGCTTGTAATGCTCGAAAGGAGGAACCTGTTAATGAACTTAGAAGACGATTAAAGCGTCCACAACAACCTTTTGCAGTCATGGTAAAAAATGCCGAGGTTGCAGAGGCTTTTGCAGAAGTTGAAGGTGCAGGCAGGGAGTACCTTACATCTTATCGCCGCCCTATTACCGTGCTTTCCATGTCAAGAGAATTTAACCTGGCAGAATCGGTTGCTCCTGGTCTGCATAATATAGGCATCATGCTTCCTTATACAGGCACGCAGAATCTGCTTTTTGATTGCGTATCTGATGCTGTATATGTTATGACTTCGGCAAACCTTCCAGGACGGCCTATGGTTGTTGAAAATAAAGAGGCACTTGAGAAACTTAACGGAATTGTTGATTATTACCTACTGCATAATAGGGTTATTGCAAACCGGAACGACGATACAGTTATCCGGATTGTGAATGGGCGGGCAGCTTTTATCCGACGTTCACGGGGCTTTGTGCCTGAGCCTATAGAATTACCTTTCGAAATCGAAGCTTCTATAGGGGTAGGGGCTGAGATGAATTCTACGGTTACTGTGGCAAAAGGAAAGCTTGCCTATATCTCTCAATATATCGGAAATACCAGTCATGTAGAAACCTTCAGGTATCATTCAGAGGTTGTCAGACACCTTATCCGGCTTACCGGAATCGAGCCTCTTTATTGGGGTTGTGACCTACATCCGGCTTTTAACACAACTCGTTTTGCGTTGAAAATGGGAGGGGAGAATACGCTTCAGGTTCAGCATCATTATGCCCACATGCTGGCACTTATGGCTGACAATTCCCTGCCTTTGGATTCTCAAATTCTTGGAATCGCTCTTGATGGTGTTGGATACGGCAATGATGGCACGGTCTGGGGAGGAGAACTCTTTGAATCTTCTTACTTCGGATACGAGCGAATTGGTCATTTACTCCCTCAGCCGATGCCAGGGGGAGATCTTGCATCTAGAATACCTTCAAGGATGGTTCTGGGCATCCTTTTCGAGAAGCTTGGAAGATCAGAACTGGAAAAACTTCACCTTGTCTTTCCGCAAGGAGATATGGAATTTTCAACTGTCATGAAACAGCTTGAGACTGGGATAAATGTTATCCGAAGCAGCAGTACAGGAAGAGTATTAGATGCAGCTGCGGCACTGCTTGGAATCTGCAAGACGAGAACCTATGACGGCGAGCCGGCAATGAAACTAGAATCTGCCGCAAAGAAGAGTACCCATGTCGTGGATCTTCCTATAGTCTTCAAGACAGAAAAATACTCCGGAACTCCTATGCTTGACACCACCGAGCTTCTTCTGGGGATATATGAACTTTTCGGTAGTCACTCCTCTGATGATCTTGCTTTTGCGGTTGAGGAAAGCCTCGCAACAGGAATTTCAGAACTTGCTATATCTCTTGCCACAAAAAGAGGGCTTGAAATGGTAGGCCTCAGTGGAGGGGTTGCTTATAACGATCACATCACTTCGTGCATTGCAAGAATTGTTAAAGAAGCAGGTTTTGAATTCCTGGCCCACCGCCAGGTTCCCTGTGGAGATGGATGTATTTCGGTCGGGCAGGTTCTTGCGGCAGGGTTGAGAACAAAATCTAATAATTCATTTTAAAAATTTTTCTTCCCAATTTGTGTGCAGTTTGTGAGTAAAATAAGTCTCAATTTCCTCTCCGAAATCTAAATTTAGAATTTTTTCAGTATTCTCTGCCCATTTTCCATTTTTTTAACAAATTTTTATTATTTATCATCTCATTGTACTGAAATTTGATCAGAAAGACTGGAACACAAAATTAAATAAATGATCCATGCTTAAATAGAAAAGGGAGCGTAAATGGGGCTAGGTAGTGTACGCATCAGAGTTGTAACAAGCAGGGATGAAATTTCCAGCTTAGAGGTGGAAGAGAAGGCAATACACCTTGCTTTTAGACCTTCGGATCGAGATCTTTTTAGTCTGGTCAAAGCATGTCCTGGAATAGAATTACTTCAACTTCCTGCGTCTTCCTATGAAGGACTTTCTAAATTTATCAAGATGTATCTCGCTTCCTCAGGTATTCATCTTGTAAAGGGAGATGTCAGCGGGCACTGGCATGATCTTAATAATTATTTTGTAATACCCGCTTACGTGCTTGAAAAAATAAATGAATTGAAAGTTCAGGGAAGAACCGAGGAAGAAATAATAGGTGAAATTACACATATAAGAAAAATTAGCCCTGATATGATCCTTCACTTACTTCACAGCTCATTTCTGGCATCAGGGCTAGAGCGGCCGCGAGTAAATAAAGTTTAATTGAAATATTCTAGTTTTACTTCAGCGGTTTACAGGCGTTTCCACCATTTTCTAGAGGTTTTCTGTTCTTCTATCTGCCTTAACCCTTCAGATGCAAGTTTCTGCTGCATCCTGTACTTTCGGTTTTCCTCGCTAATTTTCGAAAATTCTTCTTCTTTACTTGCAAGGGTTCCTTTTAACTGCTTTATAAACTCTTCTTTTTCTCTAAGTTGGGCTGCCAGTTTTTCTTCTCCTTCATAGGCTGAGAGCTGCTTTTCAAGCTTCTTTACTTTTTCTTCAGCTGTAGCAAGCATAGTTTCCATTGTGTTTATCTTTTGTTCTTTTCTGGTGAGTTTCTCTTCAATGTTTCTCATCTGCCCAACCTTTGTAATAACCTCTTCAGCCAGGATCTTGAGATCTTTATCTTTTATGGAAATACTTTCTTCTAGTTTTTCTATCTCTCCTTCTTTTGCCGAAAGTCTCTCAGCAAGGGTTTTTACTTTTTCGGCTTTTTCCTTGAGCTCTTCAGTAAGGCCGTCTATTTCACCTTCTTTTTCTATGAGCTTGGACTCAAGGCTTCTGATCTCATCGCTCTTATCCGTAAACTTTTCTTGAAGGGCTCCCAGCTCCGAATCCTTTTCAAGGAGATGTTTTTCATGCACTTCAAGCTCTATTTTTAGCCTGTTTACCTCTTCTCCCGTGCCTGTGATCTGTTCGGTAAGTTCTTCTATCTTCTGGATTTTTTCCTCAAGCTCAACTTCCAGGCTTCTCAGTTCGGGCTGGCTGTTAGGCTGGATATAATGAGAATTCATTTCTGAACTTTCTTCATTCTCTTCTGAGCTAAAAACCGGAGAAATTTCATTTTCAGAAATCTGCAGTTCTTTTTCCTTTGAGAGAAGACCAATCTGTCCTCGTGTATTTTCACAGATTCCAGCCCATGCAAGGATAGAAGCTACCGGAGTTACTCTTTTAAATACGGTATCACCTACCTTGCAGCCGTAAACTTTGCTGGCAATATAACCTTCAAGGGTATCAAGGCCGAGGCTAGGGTCTCCTAATCTTGAATTTGTTGCGTTTCCTTTTTTTGCCTTCCCACAGTTTTCCTGTATACAGTTGACGGCTTCGGGAAAGATCTCCCAGGGAAGAAATGGTTGGTTTTTCAGGTTATCAACATAGACTCCATCCGTTTCGGATCGGGCTTCAAAAAATTGTTTCCCGCTCATAAGCGGAATCTTTGCCGGATTTCCTTTCTTATCAAATTGATTTTTTATTTTTGAGATAACAGGATCTTCCATGCCTGAGCCTCTTAAAATGATATCTAAAGTATATTGAACATGGCGTTTTATAAAAGTTGTGTGATTTTTGATCTCTCTTAAGGCTAACTCTGCCTTTTTGGAAAGAACAAGCTTGGCTTTCTTCAGAACAAAATTCCATTTAGTCAGGAGACAATCTTGGCAGGCATATGGGAAATCTATAATTTTCGGGGGCATGAGCCAGAAGTTTGATTTTACTTATAATATTTGCAAATTTTATGTATGTATTCATTTTTTACAGCTCTATATTTTAAGTTTGTAATTGGGTACTTTCTTTCTTATTTCTCTGATATTATAAAATTGCAACAAAATTGCCTTAAATAGGCAATAGATCAAAATAAGTTCTGTCCTTAAAATGTTAAGTTCTGTCCTTAAAATATAAATCTCTTATGTTTTTTTAAGTGTTGTGCTCTTTTCTAAATAGCTCCCTATTTTAGGCACTTATTATTTGTTGATTACTGAGCTCATAAATTTCCCGACGATCAGTGCAAAAACTGAGATTATCAGCGGGATTGCAATCACCATAAACAAGTTTCCTTCGTCAGCGTATTTAAACATGAAATAAAATAGAAAGGAAGTCATCAATATTCCGATAATTGTCAGGACTATAGCTGGTCCGCCATATAGCTTTTCAATTGTATTGCTCATATCTTTCCCTTCAGGTAACAGGCCTTTTAGTATCTGGCCTGAAACTCTCTTACATACTATAAAATTACTCGACACATATATAAATATTTGTCAAGAGATATATCCCTATTTTATGGTTGAAAACCATAGGAGTATATAAATATAAACTTGAAACAAGTTCTTCCTCCTTTCCAATTTTTGGGAAAATTTTCACTTCCACCGAATCCATTTTTCACTTTTAACTCTTCTTTTATATATCGGGCTTTCAAATGCACACACTATTAGAAAAATTTATATTAGTTGAGAACAATTTATCTATATTATCTTAATAAGATAATATGCAAAGATACATGCCTTGCATTACAATCAAACACTTGCTGTCGGGGAGAAGTTTAGTTTACGACAAATTTACGCCTTTCGATAACAAGTACATGTCTATATCTTGGGCTGGTCGGTTAGCAACGGATTAACAGCCTTTCGGACAGCAGGAACATCTGAGATGATTACCCCCATCAATCAGGATAAGATGTTCCTCAGGTGTTTCCCGTATAATTCCAAAAATAATTGTAGAGTACTATCTAAATGCAATGTATATATGATTTATACATAACTAAATTTCAAATCTCAACTGAAATTAATTCTATCTTTAATGGTATAGGAGGATCTTATTCGCAAAAGATAAAATCCAAAGAATACTAGCCTTGGCATTATTTTTCACAGATTGTGATATTATTGGTCCTGTATGCTCTTTGTGTGTTTGTCGTACCTGCGATTTTATGAGATTTTTAGAGCCTACTGGTCTTGGCACAGGGAAGAATTCAATGGCTGTAAGTAGTCTTCAGGAGGCGAATCTAGCGAAATTCAGAGTAAAGCGTTGGTTTCTGGACCTGGTCTTTATGCATATCATGTTTGTGGTGATCTTTTTTATCATTTACATATTGATAGTGCCGACCATAGTCCCTGTTAATTGGTGAAGCGTCCCAGTTTATAGTATGTCGAGAAGTAATATAGTTTTAGAAGTAAAATATGAAACTGGAGATAAAATAGGAAAACCACAGTTCTTGATTGGAACAAAATTATCTAAATTTCCTAAAGAAAAAAAATTCTATCATTCTGGGAAATTTAAAAATATTCTACTCTAAAAGGCAAGGAAATACCTTAGAACCCTGGCTCTAAAACCTTAGAACCCTGGCTCTAAAACACAGGGGGTACTGGAAGAAGTGATAAACGACGCTCAAACGGAACAAACTAAAAATATAAGTGAAGGGATAAAATCTCAGATCGGAACCACTCTTAAAAATAGAGCTAACAGTTCGGCAGACGGTTCTCAATTAAGAGGAATAAAATCCAGGGTCTATTATCTGGATGTTATTTTTGTTCAGATTATACTTCTGCTGTTGCTATATGGGATCTCTGTAGTGGTGGTTCATACTTTCAAGTAAAAATACAAGGAGAGCCTGATAAAATGTTGCTATATGGGATCTCTGTAGTGTGGTGATTCATAAACTGGTCTGAATGCCTTATTTCAAATATCTTATGGGTAAACGGCATTATCTTATGCCCGTATTATAGCAGTTGGTCTGTCTTCGATTTACATCGCATCAACGGTCAATGGCATTGCTTTCAAAATGATATGGCCTGATCATTCTAAGATCGGTGTCGTAGCAATAGGTGCAATATTATCGCTCCCGGTCTGCACGCACTCAGGTTGCAGTATGTAGAATTCTTTGGAAAATTCTATGAAGGCGGGGGCAGAAAATTCAATCCATTTGGTTATCTAAGAAAATACACGGAGGAATAAAAACTATGGCAGACGTA
>DASXVB010000153.1:0-6977 GCA_036504475.1 Methanosarcina sp. | reverse complement strand
TTTCAAATCGTTAAACTTATGCGCTTTAGGTACAAAATTAAGTATGAACATACACTGCAAATTCACTTTTTAGGCGTTTTAGATGAGTAATGCTCATTATAATAATCGTTTTATAATATTGTTTTGATCTATATATTAGTTATAGAATTTAATGTAAGAATCTCAAAATTCTTGTACTTTTAAGATGTGTGCTAAGAAAATAAAAATGTCAACGATTGCTGAGAGTCTTAATGTGATTGCTAACAATAAGGAGAGTAACATTTCTGAACATTGCGAATTGCTATGGTGCTAAAGATCATTTGGTAGTTCACGATCTATTTTCTTTTTTGATTCTGTCTTTTCCCTTTCTGTCTTTCCCTTTGACATTATCCTCTTGAATCTTTGGAAACCAATTTTTCCCATGTGCTTATGTGAGTTTAATTTTTTTTACGTGAGAAGCGATCGATTACCCTCTGAACCATGAGATCGAATAAAATTCAATGTGATTGCGAGGAAAACGCGAGGAAAAAAGAAAGGGAAAGCAAGAAAGTGATACGGGTATCTGGCCCATAAAACTGATTTGGTGGACAATTGATTAGGCGTTGATGAGTAGGCAAACCAGAACCCGCGTAAAAATAATAGCTCTGAACGCAGTTAACCAATGCAGAAAACCAGATCAGAAGATATAATACAGGTCAAAAACAGTTAGAGAGCAAGACGCAACTGTCTAAAAAAGATTTTACTACTTTTAAGCTTACTGATATCGTTTTTTTTGGCAAAGTCAATTTTTCCAAATATAATGTATATAGGGAATTTCTCTATTAGGCTAACCTAATAAGTTAGCAGTCAACCGTTTTTTACACATTAGACAGTTGCTTCTCGATAACGATTTATGATTTACCAACGCAATGGTTGCTTTCGCCCGTGACCTTGCAAAAGTACACGGTGATTTCTATTCGAGTCAAAGGCACACGATTAAACCAACTGTCTAAAGAATTGCACAATATCATTTAAAAAGCGCCACTGTTAGTTGGTATTTTCCCGAAAAACTCGAAAATTTTTCCCTATTATATGTATATAGGGAATTTTGTGTTTTTGACACGCGTTTTCGATACAGGTTGACACTTTTCCCCAAATTTGTTTTTTAGACAGTTGGTGCTTGCTATTGTATTTGCTGAAATCTATCTTTTTCTCGGAAGTCTGTGACTCGCCCAATTAGAGATGATTATATTGATGCATTAGTTAAGAGTCGGAAAGCAACTCTATCTCGCATTAGGAAAACTCTTAAAATGTAAATCATGTAATTTTTTTCCCTTCTCTCTTTTTTTAGACCCTCAAAATGATTAGCTTTTTAAGGGTTATTAAGCCTTATTTGCCAAATTAATATATTGCCAGCCATTCCCCAATTAAGGTACATTCATTCAACATTTTATTTGATATTTAAAGGACTTAGGTACTTCAATTGGGAAATTAAACGTTTATTTTCTCCTTGCTTTAAGCATTGAATTTCTTAGAAATGAAAATGGTATCAGATGCCTTATTTATGAATAAATATAAATTGTAAAAAAATAAAATATTTATCTAGCTCTCTACTCAATTTAAAAGATTATTATAAATTATTTATCTAAAAAATTGATTTTTAGAGTGTACCTTAATCGGGGAAAACTCTAAATGCATATCTGTTGTCCAGAATAAGTATTGTCTACCCTCAGTTTTAGCACTAACTTGGAAGGGCCCTAATACTTTAAGTGCCATCTTACATTTAATAAGATGATTTCTCATGCAAAGTATTTCCATTTAAAGGCATTTATTGGCATAATGTATATACTCCTAAATTTCTACTTATTTCAATGAATTCCTTTCATTATTTTTTGCAACGGAACCAAAGAAAACATAGGGAAAGTGAAGCTATGGAGATGAGTAAACTGGAACTTGTTGATATTATTGATCTTAAGGCAATCCAGCTCTTAATGAATGATTTTTATAAGCTTGTTAACATCCCCATAGGTCTAAACGATCTCAAAGGCAACGTTCTTGTAGGTGTGGGATGGCAAGATATTTGCACAAAATTCCACAGAGTTAATACTGAATCTTGCAAGAATTGCGTAGAAAGTAGCATAAAACTGTCTACTGGCGTTCTTCCTGGAAAATTTAAGCTGTACAGATGTAAAAATAACATGTGGGATGCAGTAATTCCCATAATTGTGGACGGTCAGTATGCCGGCTATGTTTTAGCAGGGCAGTTCTTTTTTGAAGACGAATCTTTAAACTATGAACTTTTCCGATCTCAGGCTAGAAAATACGGCTTCAATGAGGAAGAATATATAGCCGCGCTTGAAAAAGTTCCGCGGTTTAGCGGGGAAGCTGTGAACACAGGCATGTCCTTCTTAATGACACTTTCCAACATGATCTCACAACTAAGCTACAGCAATCTCAAGTTGGCCAAATCGTTGGCAGAGCGCGATATTCTGGTTGATGAGTTAAAAAAGAGCAATGAACGATTTCGCTTAGTTATTGAGAATTCTCTCGATTCAGCATACCACCTAGATCTTCAGAATAAACGCTTTGGTTACATGAGCCCAGTGATAGAGCAGATTACAGGCTTCTCTCCTAAGGAGATAGATGCAATGAGCACCACTGATCTCCTTGATCTGATCCATCCAAATGATCGCTCTCTGCTCATTGCGGAAATTGCTAAGTCATTGGATAAAGGTTTTGGGATACATGAGTATCGCTTCAAATGCAAGGATGGAAAATACCGGTGGTTAGCTGATCATTTCTCGATCATTAAGGATAAAAGTGGCATAATCCTTTCCAGAGCAGGTATCGTCCGCGATATTACTGAGCGCAAAAAATCAGAAGAAGCTCTCAGAGTGTCAAATCTTTATAATCGCAGCCTGATTGAAGCTAGTCTAGATCCTCTTGTAACCATTGGACGTGATGGTAAGATTACCGATGTAAATAATGCTACAGAACAGGTTACTGGGTATTCCAGAAATGATCTGATTGGTACTGATTTTTCAGATTACTTCACTGAACCTGAGACCGCTCGCACAGGTTATCAGCAGGTATTCAAAGATGGTGAAGTTCGAGATTATTCTCTAGAGATTCGACATAAGTATGGATACACAACTCCTGTTTTGTATAATGCTTCAGTTTATAGAGACGAGAATAGTGAGGTTATTGGGGTTTTTGCAGTTGCACGTGACATTACTGAACGTAAAAAGGCAGAAGAAGTTCTAAAAAACGTACATGATAATTTAGAAAAATTAGTTGAAAAACGTACAGCAGAGCTTGAAAAGACCTACAACTCGTTGAAGGAAAGTGAAAAAAGTCTTGCTGAAGCTCAAAAAATGGCTCATATTGGAAATTGGGATTGGAACATTGTAACTAATGAAATATATTGTTCTGATGAACTGTATCGTATTTTTGGATTTAATCCTCGAGAAATCAGCGCTAATTACGACGCATTTTTAAGTTATTATGTGCATCCCGATTGTCGAGATTATGTGAATAATGCCGTTAAAAGAGCTTTAAATGGGGAGCCATACACCATTGATAATCGGATTATCACAGCCAGTGGAGAAGAGCAAACAGTCCATGCGCAAACTGAAATTATTTTTGACGAAAAAAATACTCCTGTTCAAATAAGAGGGATACTCCAGGACATAACCGAGCGTAAAAAGGCAGAAGAGAAAATTCAGAACTTAGCGAATATTGTGGAATCATCAAGTGATGCTATTGGCACTATATCCCTTGATAACATTATTACAAATTAGAATGAAGAAGCAGAGCATGTTTATGGTTATTCCACGGAAGAAATTCTTGGGAAACACATATCCATCCTGGCTCCACTTCGTTTAGATGAAGAAACAAGCAAATTAAGTGAAATGATAAAACAGGGAGAAAAAATCCGCCATCATGAGACTTCACGGCTAAGAAAGGATGGGAAGATAATAAATATTTCAATAACTCTTTCTCCGGTTTTTGATACTAATGGAAAGCTGTCAGCTATCTCATTTATTTCCAGAAATATAACCGAACATAAAAAAGCTGAAGAAGCTCTCAGGAATTCTGAAATTGCCCGTAAGAAAGAATTACATCACAGAATCAAGAACAACTTGCAGGTTGTCTCTTCTCTTCTGGATCTTCAGGCTGATTTGTTTAAAGGCAGAAAGCCTATCACAGATTCAGAAGTGTTAAAAGCTTTCAAAGAAAGCATCGACAGAGTTCTTTTTATTGCTCTTATACATGAGGAATTGTACAAAGGTAAAAATATTGATTTACTTAACTTTTCGCAATATATAAAGGAATTAGCTAATAATCTACTCCTAACATACAATCTTAAGACAGATGTTAGTTTAAATTTCGATATGGAAGAGAATATTTTCTTAGATATGGATACTGCTATTCCATTAGGGTTAACTATCAACGAAATTGTTTCAAACTCCTTTAAATATGCATTTTCCGGTAGGGATAAAGGAGAAATAAAGATTAAACTCCACAAAGAAGAAAACGGAGAATGTGAAACTGAAGGCGATAAGAGTAACTCTTATTTTCTGTCTGTATCAGACAATGGTGTTGGTATTCCCGAGTACCTTAATATTGAAGATCTCGATAGCCTGGGGCTTCAGCTTGTAACTTCCCTAGTGGATCAGTTAGATGGAGAACTTGAACTTAAAAGAAAAAACGGAACAGAATTCACTATAAGGTTTATAGTAAGAGAAGAATAAACGATTATCAATAACATAGAAGGATTTACCAATTTTTTTGTGCTCCATAGTTAATCAGTTGACTTTTTTGAGACTCATATAGTTTAACAATTCTGTGAATTTCTATTCCACGTCTACCACGAAGTACAATTCCTTCTCTATAAATTCTGTTTAGTGAAACAAGTAGGCAGTGTTGCAATTCTTCTGTAAATCCCAATTATTCTATACCCTTCATCATAATAATAGAGTTTTAGCCTTTACTGACGCATAGAGTTTAATGTAAAGGTAAAACCTCTGCGTTTCCCTAAAAAACTCTAATTTTTCAGGATTAATGGAACAGTAATCAAAAAAGAAGAGATAAAGGATATAGAGGAAATTTTACAGAAGTTAAGGTACACTGCCGAATTTTTACAACAGAACCAATAAAAACATATAAATAAAAACACTGTTTTTAGGAAACACAGCGTGAGCTTGGGTTTTGTAGACCCTTGAAAATATATAAGTTTTTTACTTATTTTACTTTTTACCTCTTGAAGTTATCTTTATGTATTCTCTACAAATCCCAGAGTTCATTTAAAAAACAGGAGAATTAAAAATTGACAAACTTAAAAATAATTTTTAGATATTTTGTTTTAGTAGTTGGATTGTTTTTTATGGGATTAGGAGTAGATCTAATCACAAAATCAAACCTTGGGACTTCTCCAATTGCAAGCGTTTCATATGTACTTAGTTTGATATTTCCTCTAACATTTGGAGTAACTACTTTTTTAGTAAGTTTCTTGTTCATAATTATTCAAATATTGATCTTAAAAAAAGATTTTCCAAAAGAACAGTATCTTCAGGTGTTAGTGGGCCCGATTTTTGGTTTCTTCATAGATTTTGGAATGAAAATATTTGCTTCTGTAAACTCAAATTTTTATTCTGAAAAAATCGTTCTTTTATTGCTTGGTTGCATTCTTCTTGCTTTAGGAGTACGTTTTGAAGTTGTAGCCAATGTGATTATAAATCCTGGTGAAGGCTTGGTGAAAACAATTGCCAATAAAACTAGAAAAGAATTTGGGAATATAAAAATTATGTTTGATTGTACATTAGTTCTAACTGCAGTCGTCATTTCACTTCTTGCTTTTAAAAGTATAAACGGCTTAGGAGAAGGAACGATTATTTCCGCTATACTTGTAGGATATCTCACAAAAATAATTAGTAATATTTTTAAAGATTTTAATATTAAACGATTATTTGCAAATTAAATCATAAAATCCAAAATTTAAACTTTTCTATTGCTGTTGATACAGAAGCTAACAGCAATATTTTAGTGTAAAATTCATGCATTTCTCAATTTTGCTGAAAAATAGTTCTGATACTTGTTTTGTAAAGACAGATTTTTTTGTGTTGTGTTACAAAAATTTTCTTCTCACACTTTAAGGCTATAATTGTACCTTTAAGTACTATTTTTTGGGTGATGAAAATAATTAACTTTCTTAATTGTGAAGATTTTTACTTACTTTGTAAAATAATCAGATTTTTTGTAACGGAACCCCTTACAAGACACCTACCACAACAATGGAATTAATCTATAACGGACTTTTTGACGATATTCATCATAACCCTGCAAGTTTTTGGATAGGAACTTTTCTTCATCACGAATTCTCGTTACAAAGGCAAACACATACAAAAAAAGTACAATCAAACCCCACCATGAACCAAGTGCAAGAGGAGTACCAAATAACACTATGAGAGCACCTAGATACATAGGGTGTCTCACTACTCTATATGGTCCTGTTGTTATTACTTTCTGATTGGTGGTTATTTCAATAGTAGCGGAGGCAAAGGTATTTTCCTTGAGCACAAGAAAGTATAGATATAAGCCAACAGTTACAAGAATGTCACCCAAGATGACAATAGATAATGGGACATTTGACCATCCGAAGCGATGATCAAATGCTGGAATCACAAAAGTTAAAGCAATTCCTATAAAAGCAAATCTTTGTATAATCTTTTGACGCTCTTCTTTTTCATCGCTCACTTCAACTCTACGTTCCAGAAGAGTAGGGTCTCTTTTCCATAGATATAGGGTCCTTCCAAATCAGCCTTAAAACTAAGGATATATAAGGCTTATTTTCGACAATATATCTGCATTTAGAACTCCCCCATTTAAGGTACACTCTAAAAACTATTTTTTTAGAGAAATAGTTTATAATAGTTTTTAAAATCAGTAAATAATTAATATAATACCTTTGTTTGTTCACAATTTCTTTTTATTTGTAACTAAGGCGTCTGGTGTCATTT
>DASXVB010000152.1:0-6738 GCA_036504475.1 Methanosarcina sp. | reverse complement strand
CGACCCGATGGGTATGCCGATTTCCCACATAATGGCTTCAGGTATGACTGGAATGAGAGCAGCTGGAGACCTTGTTGCAAGAATGGAGTTCTCGAAAAACATGCGCATAGGAGAGGCAAAAGAATACGTGGCAAAGAAGCTTGGGGTCGATACCCTGTCCCTTACGGACGAACACGTTATGCGCGAGCTGCGTGAGGAACTCAATATCGGAGTCATAACTTCAGTACCAAAGGCTGCAAAAGGAATTGCAGCAAAAATGAATATCGAAAAGTTACTCGATATCAAAATTAATTCATGCAATCTATTCAGAAAGCAGATTGCATGAAAAAATACAGGCAGTAGCCTGAATGTTATTCCTACAGCAGGGGTAAACAAGATCCAAACTGAACAAACCCAGACCTGCCAAAAACAGCTCTAAAATAGCTGTGAAACCCCTCAGACAGGTTCGAAAAGTTATTCCTTGAAAAAATCATGACCACCTTCCCCTGCTGTTATTTTTATTTTTTATAAGGATTCACTTGTTTTTTATTCTACTCATGTGATTTTTGGAAATTTTTTCATTCCATTTACCTTTGCCAAAAGCATATTATGTAAATATTATTTTACTAAATAGTCTTGAGTTCATCCCAAAACTTAATTTAATTCCAGTATTGCTGCTAACAATACAATTTCCATGTATGATATTTTACGGATTCAATTTTTGGAGGTACTTTCTTAACTAGCAAAAATTCAGGGAATGTGGTATTGCTTCAGTGAGATTGAAACCTAAGTTTGACAGCATTCACTAATTAATACTGAATATCTTCCTCCTTTTTTGGTCCAATTGGTCTTGACAATTTGTTTAAACTTATAACAATTTATGGTATATTCCATATGATTCCATTCCATTGTGCTACAATCAAGCTATTGATCCGATCAAAATTTGCAAAATATATATTTTTTGACTTCATTTATCTTGAGCTTGATTGTAAGTATCAAATTCTTCAAGTTCTGAATAATCTCAACTACATTGGTTTCAAAATTCATCTTCTCCCCCACTAATTGATGATCACTTGAAGAAATGATCTTTTATAATTTAGGTAAGCTGGTATACAATACCGCTATGTAACAGGACTCATACGATTGAATTAAAAAAGTAATAACAGACTTCAGCTAATCTAAGTCGTGGTATTTATGACAGATATGCTACGCTTTATTTTGATTAGTATGTGTAAATCTTGTAAAAACCGAATCTTATGTGTTCATGATCAGGAACTGTATTTCTCCATCGAAATTAGCATATTAGGTTCTGTGTAACCATCCATAAATTTACCTTTGCTTGTTCTATCCTCTTCTATCGGTATATCAAAGACTGTTTTTTTGATTAGCTAGCTACTGGTCGTGCACTATTAGTTAGTTGATATTATTTCCAAAACACTTTTAGTGACGTATCATACCTTTTTTGTAATTCAGTAAGGTTAATAGCATGCTTGATGCACAAAACAGAAGACATTTCCGGCACTGGAAAATTAATCATGAAAACATCAAGCGCATAATGATGGACGACCAGTTCTATTGTTCTTTTAAAATTCAAGAAGAACCAGAAAATATTAAAAAGGTTCATCTTCAGGAAAAACATCACCGGAGAAGTTAAGTATTTAGTATCTTGAATCCATCTATTGATTAGACCATGACAAGAGAAATCGAAGTTGAGTGCCCTTCATGTTCCCCTGAAGAAGAGGTGGAGCATGAAATTCTGAAAGAGGGGCAGAGCCCGCTTGTCCGTTGTCTGGAGTGCGGACAGGTGCATGCAGCGAAGATAAAAACCCCTAAATCCGTCAGATTGAAAGTGATAGTCAGCAAGATGGACGTCTCAAATACTTACAAAACTGAACTGGATTCCGAGACTATCCTTCAGGTAGACGATGAGCTGGTTGTAGATGACGAGGAAACAGGAATGGTAGTACCTATTCTGATTACTGCCCTTGACGCAGGAGGAAAACGGGTCCAGATTGCCAGGGCAGAAGATACCGAGACGATCTGGGGCAGAGCCATTGATGAGGTAACTGTAAAGTTTTCCGCGCAGTCAGGAACTGAAAAAACCGAAGTAGTTGAAAAACGCGTACCTGGCGATTACGAGTTTGTTATAGGAGCTGAAGAAAAGGTTGGAAACAAGCACCTTTTCATCACGAAAATCAAAGTAAGGGATGGAGCATTTCGATCCCGAAAAGGCGATGTTGTGCTTGCAAAATACGTAAAAAGGATTTTTGCGAGAAAGAAATGGGAAGGTTCGAGTCAACGTGATTTCCGAAGAGGGCCGTGGTGAAGAAAAAAATAAAATAGAAAAAGAAGAGGAAGAAAAATTTGAAGCAATGCGCAGAAGCCTCGTAGACAATCTTGAGGCTTACCTGCTGCTGGAAGAAAAAGTTCGCGAGGCTATGCTCCGCGTCCCAAGGCATAAGTTTGTTCCGGAATATGAGCAAAAAGCAGCTTATATGGACAGGCCCCTTGATATCGGCCATGGACAGACAATATCTGCCCCGCACATGGTTGCGATTATGTGTGAACTCCTGGAACTTTCGAAAGAACAGAAAGTTCTGGAAATAGGGGCAGGTTCAGGATATAATGCTGCAGTGATAGGAGAAATTGTAGGAAAAAGTGGACATGTGTACACCGTAGAACGCATCGAACCCCTTGCGAATTTTGCAAGAGATAATCTGAAAAAAACGGGATACAGTAATGTTACAGTGCTGCTTGAAGATGGATCAATGGGCTATTCTTAGTATGCTCCTTATGACAGGATAATTGTAACGTGTGCAGCTCCTTATATTCCTGAGCCTTTGCTGGAACAGTTGAAGCCTGGGGGTATAATGGTTATTCCTGTAGGAAATTATTCCCAGGAACTTTATAAAGTTAGAAAGAACAACAAGGGCAATATACATAAAAAGCGAAAAGGCGGGGTCATTTTTGTGCCCTTGATTGGCAAACATGGTTTCCGAAGAAGTATGGAATGTTAATATCGTCAGAAAAAGTCGAACAGAAACTATAAGCTTTCCTTTAATAAATATTAAAAAATTAAATAAGGTATTAATAAGTGTGAAATCATCTATTGAGTATGGACATCGACATTTATGAGGATTTCAAGGAAATTCGTGTCAAAGATGTTTATATAGTCGATGTTTTTACAGACCCTACTCCTGTGGTGCTTCTTGAAGATATGCAAGGGAACATGCTTCCTATATATATAGGACATCTCGAAGCCCTCTCAATAGGAAATGTGCTTAAAAGTGTTTCTCCGCCCCGGCCCATGGCTCACGACCTGATGGTCAATATTTTCGACCGATTGGACACGAAAATTGAAGGCGTATTGATTGATGAAAAGGTAGACAAAATTTATTACGCCCGGCTCATAATACGAAAAGATAATAATGTCATGCAATTTGATGCAAGACCAAGCGACTGTATTGCCCTTGCCCTGCGTGTTGGAGCACCCATAAGAGTTAGAAAAAAAGTGCTTGAAAGTTCCGAAATAGAGATGTCCAGGCTTGAAGGTGCTCGTGTAATAAATATTTTCGGTTAGAGTCAATTAGAGCGCGCATAGAGTTTTTCCTGAGCTTGAAGACCTTAACTTATCTTTGCTTAATCCTATTTTTCCAGTCCACGAAAAGTCAGTTTTCAAATTATCTTAATAGGCCGTAGCATATCTTTTTTCTTTTTAAGTTACTATCTAATATTTTTAGAGATTGGTATCTAAGACTATCATTAACTAATTTCAACAAGCTTTTAATAACAGTGAAATTTATTATCCCATAGATGCTCACCAAAAGAATAATACCATGCCTTGATGTGACCCTTGACAGAGCAGGTGGCTGTGTTGTTAAGGGTGTTGAGTTCGTGGACCTGAAAGAGGCCGGAGACCCTGTGGAACTCGCCAAGCGCTACAATGAAGAGGGCGCAGACGAACTTGTTTTTCTGGACATCACAGCTTCGGCTCATGGCAGGGAAACCATGATCGATGTGATTGAAAGGACTGCGGACGAGGTTTTCATTCCTCTTACGATTGGGGGAGGAATAAGTTCCATTGATGCAATTCGCCAGATTCTCAGAGCTGGGGCAGATAAGGTCTCAGTTAACACCTCTGCGGTCAAGAACCCTGACTTCATCAAAGAGTCCTCAGATATATTTGGAGCCCAGTGCATTGTCACTGCGATTGATTGCAGGCGAAATACTGACATAAAGAATAATCCCGACAAGACTATTCTGGAACTAGAAGACGGAACTTCTGCCTGGTATGAGGTTGTAATCTATGGAGGTAGAGAAACTACAGGAATCGATGCCGTACAGTGGGCAAGAAGGGCAGAAGAATTGGGTTCCGGAGAAATCCTGCTTACCAGTATGGACAGGGACGGTACATGCGCTGGCTATGACCTGCCTATTACGAGAAAGCTCTCAGAAGAGCTCGATGTCCCGATTATAGCCTCAGGAGGCGTTGGAAATCCTCAGCACATCTATGAAGGTTTATCAATTGGAAAAGCCGATGCAGCCCTTGCAGCAAGTATTTTCCACTTCGGCGAATACTCGATTAAAGAAGTTAAAGAATATCTGAGGGAACGAGAAATTCCTGTAAGGCTCTAAATTCCGAAAAAAGCAGAAAAAGATAGGAGTGGGGAAGAACAATGGAGATCTCAGAATTCCAGAAACTGATGTCCCAACTGTATGCGCATAATGACAGGAAGAGGGGAGGTAAGGCCACCATGCTCTGGCTAGTTGAGGAAATTGGAGAACTTGCCGAAGCCATTCGCAGGGAAGAGCCAGAAAATATAGAAGAGGAACTTGCAGATTGCTTCGCCTGGATGGGGGCACTTGCCAACCTTTACGGCGTGAACCTCGAAGAAGCCTTCCTTAAAAAGTACCCTGGCATGTGCCCTACCTGCAAACAGAATCCCTGTATCTGTACGGATTGAGTACGGTAAGCGTTATCTTATTTGAGTAACCTGATTTCAGAAGCCTGAGTTTCAGAGTTTGTTCTCTAGATCTTGATCGTTCCCGCTTTCATCCTTCCGAAAATTTTTCTCCACATTCACTTTCATATATTTTGAGATACTTTTTTATTTCTTAGAGGCAATCTCTTATGCAGAATTCTTATCTGGATTCTTCATCATCGGGGATATATATGTCAGAGGCCGAAACTATGGAACTTCTTGAGGGTTTGCAGTTAAAGATCCTTAACAACACTGGCGAGGATCTTGTGCTTCAAGCTGAGAAAATTGAGAAAGGAAAATTTAAAAAAGGTCACCAAGCTCCAGCTAAAATCGAGTCTTATGAGGAAAAAAGCTTTGAGCTTGTTGCATGCGAAGGAAGCTGTGAAGGTGGAGCAGATATTGAGGGTTGGGTTAAGTACGGACTGGGATGTGCGGAAGGGTACTGCAAAATACACTTCAAATACGTAGGAAAAACAGATAAACTCAGCTACTCTTGTGAATGCCATATGCACGAGGGAAAGATGCTCTGCGAAACTTCAAAAGATGAGAAAGCCGGCAGAACTGTGAGCTTTATTATAGGACCGAAAACATAATCCAGAATGCATAACATCCGGCTTATCTGGTAGCTTTCTCAACTTATTCATCTTTTTATCATTTTTCAAGGTTAATAGAAAATTACTATAGAGATTATTCCTCTAGAAACCTTTTTATTCCTCTATAATACTTGCTGGACTTCTGAGAGGTCCTTTAGGTTGGATTCTATCCATTTTATTCATTTTTACAATTGTTAATTTCCTGTTCTCTCGATTTTAGTTATTTTCCCCAGGTTTTTTTAAATTTTGATATTCTGGGGAAGGTAGAGGATGCCAAAGTTTAATTAAGGGCAGGCTCTCTAATCCCATTTGATGAAGCCTGAAAAACCGGAACTTCTTGCCCCGGCAGGCGGCATGGAAGCTTTTGTTGCAGCCGTAGAAAATGGGGCAGACGCTGTATATCTCGGAGCCAGGGCTTTCAGTGCTCGGGGATATGCCTCGAATTTCTCAGATAAAGAGCTTGAAGAAGCAATTGATTATGCTCATCTTAGGGGCGTGAAAGTATACGTAACCGTGAATACGCTACTTAAGGAAGAAGAAGTAGAAAACGCCCTAAAATTACTTTCCTGGTTGAGAGAAATCGGAACCGATGCAATCATAATTCAGGACCTCGGGCTTATCTCGCTTGCAGGGAAATATCTGCCTGACCTTCTGTTGCACGCGAGCACGCAGATGACTTTGCATAACAGTGAAGGGGTCGAGTTTGCAAAAAAGTTGGGGATGAAAAAAATTGTGCTCGCACGAGAGTCCTCGCTTGAAGAGATAAAAAAGATAAAAAAGAAAACCGGGACTGAAATTGAGGTTTTCATACATGGAGCTCTCTGCATTTCTTATTCAGGTCAGTGCCTCTTGAGCAGCCTTATAGGGGGAAGGAGCGGAAATAGGGGTTTTTGTGCCCAGCCGTGCCGCAAAAAATACAGACTTTACTGCGAAGGTAAACCAATTAAAACAATCGGGAGCTATCTCTTAAGCCCAAAAGATCTTAACACGACATCAGGTCTGGGAGCTCTTATAGAAGCTGGGATTGAATCTTTCAAAATCGAAGGCCGGATGAAAAGGCCGGAATATGTTGCAGGCGTTGTCAGGATTTACCGCCGCCTGATTGATAGGTATCTTGAAAATCCTGCAGAGTATTCGGTTTCCGAAGAAGAGCAGGAAACACTTACTCAACTCTTTAATAGGGG
>DASXVB010000151.1:0-9597 GCA_036504475.1 Methanosarcina sp. | reverse complement strand
AAGATTGCTAGTAAACATCAGAAGGTAAAAGCCCACAACGCTGACTTCAAGAGGCTCATGTCCATTCACGTCTGCTCACTAAACCTTTAAAAAATGTCTACTCACTGGACCTTTAAAGTGTCTACTCATAGGGCTTTTGAAGTGTCTACTTATAGAGCCTTTAAAGGATTTGAAGAGTCCGCTGAAAAAATGAAATGTTACTCCTGAAAAAAACTAGATGATTTCTGAAAAGCGAGTGTGTTACCTCAACTTTGCCAGGACTCCAAGATGGTCTTCATGATAGGGTTTCAGGTCTTTTGCATTAAGAATCTCAAACCCTGGCTCAAAAGCCTGTTCGAGTTTTCTAACCTCTTCCTTAAATATCTCTTTGGGATTTGCTGCAGTATCAATACTCCGAGCTTTGATGGAAAGCAGAAGACATCCATCCTTTTTTAAAAAACGGCCCGCGTTCCTTGTAGCAATCTCGGCCTGGTTGGGCTGTGCAACGTCCTGGAATATAATATCTACAGGCTCAACGAGATGGGAGTAACTGTCCGGTTTTCCCGCATCAGCCAGAATTGGATGGATATTTTTCCGCCTTGATGCGAGTCCTATAAGATCTCTCATGCTTCTTGGGGCAAATTCAACAGCATAGACTGCACCTTCCGAGACAATATCAGAGACATGACTAACCGTTGTACCTGAGGCCGCACCAAGATAGAGCACCTTCGAATCTTCCTTAAAGGAGATATTAAATTTTTTCAGAATCATGGCTCCGAGCTTGCTCCTTCGAGGATCCCATGTTCGATACTCAACCCCTTCAACTGAAATCAGTTTTTCTCCATAAACGGTTTTTCCAAGGTCAAGATTCTTTGTAGCAAGCTGTTTTTTGTCTTTTATAACTTCAAAGATTCCATCCGACAGCTTTTTGACTTCAGGCATTTATTTTCTCCTCTTTATCTTTGGCTTTATTCCACTTTTCGGCTTTTTTTCAGGAGGCCTGGGGTTCAAAGTCCTGATCTGTAGAACTTTTGTTTCAAGTTTTTCGATAAGAGAGGGATCTTTATCCCCTGAATAAAAATCAATACGCGCAGCAAGAGAAAGCTTTGATGCAACGGCTCTTGCTATTTTTCCCCTTACCCACCAGGGCGCAGTATTTATTAGAGGGTGGCTGTAGATGATTCCGTGCTTAGGAGATGGAGCTCGAGCCCGAAGATGCTTGAAAAGCGCCTTACTGGCCCCTATAACCTGGATGGTACTGGAGGGAAATTCAGCAAGTTTTTCGAGGCTTCCTGCTAGACTTATCAATCTTGCCCCGAGCATTGGGCCTGCAATAAGCTTCAGGTTGGGTGCAACCAGTTCCATGCTGTCCTCTATATAAGTCTCGATCTGTCGCCTTCGCTCATAAAGGCTACATACGCTTTCTGCAAAGCCTTTAAGCAGTACTTCATCTGCAGGTTCGAGCTTTGCACCCATCGAGTTTCTGGCTTTTGAATAAAGCAGGTCTTCAGAATCGACATTTTCACGAGAACCGTATTTTACGATGAAACGCGCAAGGTCTTCTCCACCTAACCCGCTTTCCGGGAAATAACCTCCATACCATTCAAAAAGTCTTTCTGAAAGAGAATTTGTCGTTTCATTGATATCGTCTAGGGCTTCTACGGCCTGAATAATTCGCTGGTCAGGAGTCAAAGCGCCTGATACCTGGACTTTGGCAGCCTCTAAAGTGACTTCGTGTAAAAGAGAGTAATATTCGGCAGGAGATTCTGCAAACCCGGATTCGAGAGCTGCAGCTTTGAGGTCAAAGCCTACAGGAGGAAGATTAGACCTGCTTTCCCTTAAAGAAAGAGAATGTAGGGCAAGTTCCCTGATGTCTTTTGAAAAAAGCCTGGATTCCAGAATTTCTCCGGCCCTGCCTATTTCAAGAATTCCAAACCAAGTATTAATTTTCAATCCGGGCCCCCAGAAATATCCGCGCCCTTGTTCCTTGCCTTTGTGAGGAGGACTGTTCCCCCAACAGACTCGTCAAGCATACGCTGAGTCTCCTGTTGTAGCCTTTTGCCCTCTGCAATACTTCCGACAATTCCATAAACTACCGGCCCGAAAGAACTTATGCCTGAACCGCTTGCGCCATTATCGCGCATGTAATCCTTGATATCCAGAACACTCTGAGATTGAAGTTCGACTTCCCTTCTTTTAAAGCCTACAGTCTGTATGTGATTAATTGCCTTGCCGAAACTCTCCAGGTCTTCTTCGACAAGCGCAGGAAGCATCTGCATAAGGATTACATGGCAAACTTCCTGAACTTCGGGAAGGGGAATTGGACAAAATTTTTTAAAAAGATCTACTTCTTCCGCATCGTGAGCCCCTTGTCCATTCGGAATTACAAGAACGATGGGCCAGTCAGGAAAGTTTCTTCTGAAAAGGACAGGACCAGGAGGCACGTGGCTGGCTGAAGAAGGAGAAAATGCACCTTTATCCTTGAACTTATGTCCTCCATCCAGAATAAAACCGCCATTTTCAAAAGCAGCAACTCCAATTCCGGATGTGCCGCCCCTACCTACGGCAACTGCAAGTTCCCTAACGCTTTTCCCTAGTCTATGGATTTTGTTTACGGCTACTGCTGCTGAAAGTGCAGCTTGAGTCCCGGAACCGAGTCCTACGTGATCTGGAAGACTGTTATCAATATGAAGCCTGATTCCTTTTCCCACTGGAAGGAGAGACTGTACAGCTTTTTGCACTTTGCCTGCGAGAAGAGGGTCACCGATGACTTCAATAGTATCAGCTTCAGTTGCAGAAATTTCCAGGCCGGGAGATTCCAGGGTGATTCCTGCTCCCCCATCGACCCTGCCTAGCTCTGCATTGAGGTCTATCAGGGTAAGATGGAGTCTGGATGGAGTCACTACTTTAATCATGTCTATCTGTACCTCATTACTTATTCATAAAGCTTAGGAATTAAACTTCCATTTCCCCCAAAGTTTTTCCTTAATAATCGAATAAGTAAAAGATAAAGTTTTCCCATTAAATATGAATTTAAGCATTGGAAAAATCATAGAGTATATCCTTACACTAATTTCCATGTTTCCCCTGAAATCCACCATTGGATTCATGAACACAGGATTAATGGAAAAACTGCAGTGCCTACACCTACTGTAAACCAATCCCGCAACCGCATGTATAAACCCACAGAGAATACCCGTGTCTGCCGGATCGGAAAGGCCGAAGGTCATATAAGATTCCAGACGCTTAATTTTAATCCCATTCAACAAATCGGAAAATAGACGAAACAAAGGTCTTCTGAGATACCTGAATGCTTTGAGAACCCAATTTAGCATTTCTCTGGTAGTCATTCCCTCTTCTGAGGACTCTTGAATTTTAGGCTTCTTTCGTCCTCTTATTCTCGCAATTATGCCTTTCTTTTCCTTATTCTCATTTACTTTTATTCTTTTTTCGTTATCCGTATCTACTTTCTTTCTTATTCCTTTATTTTCGTTTACTTCAGAATCTTTTGATTTATCCTCATTGATTTCTATTTTTTGTTCATTTGGCCGTATTTCTTCAGTCTCCACTTTTCTCCTTACTTCAGCCTCATCCTTTGTCTTTATAGTGACTCTTACTTTTTCAGTCTCCTCTAGACTGATTTCACTTTGCTCCTCTTTTATTGTTCTGTTCTTTTTCGAGATCTCTGGTTCTTCAGGAAGGATCTCTTCTTCCCCGGGTTCTTCTACTGAAAAAGTATGGGAAAAGAGCAGCCATTTTACGGTGAATAGGCCTCTGAATTCTCTCTTTTCGTCCAAACTTAAAACATTAAACTTGAAAGTGAGACCTATCGCTGTAAAAAGTATGAATAAAATGAATAGGAAAACCAGTAGAAGGAGAATGATTACCAGCATACTAAACAGATTCATGAGAAAAGGATAGTCATAACTATCCTGGAAATCCATTCTTTTTGATTCCGATTCTGGAAAAGTCCCTTAATAAGGTTTTAAATTCCAGAAACTTTAGTGAAAACATCCCTCGTCTTCGATCTTGATTTCGCTTCCCTCTACAGTTTCCTTTTCCGGAGCTTCTTTTCCTTTAATTTCCTGTTCTTGTGATTTTTCTTCTTTTTTGTTCTTACCTCTCATGCCTTTAAGCTTATCCATAATTTCAGGCACAAGATCAGGAATTGAATTAAGGATTGATCCAGCATCGCCTCGCTCAGAGAGCCGGAAGATTCTGGCTTCGTCTTCAGAAAGCATAATAAATGCTACAGGCTCTATCTTCGCGCCTGCGCCCCCGCCTCCTCCATATCCGGATTCAGTATCTTTTTTCCCTTCTCCTCCACCTGCTCCAAAACCTAAAACAACTCTTGAAATTGGAATAATTGTTTTTCCGGAGGCAGTAATAGGTTCTCCAACCACAGTTTTAGTAGTTGCGATTCTCTCAAGTTCACCTGCGATTTCTTTGATTGTGGCTTCTACACCCATCTTTTCCATCCCCTATTTTGGATATTGTTTTCTTATAAAGATTATAAAGGTTTTCCATTATTTATTATCCCTACTTTTATTAAATTAAATGTTAGGGAAATAAAGTTTTGACTTCATTATAACTGGTAAATGTGAATCCAGTAATTTAAAGATGGTCCTTATTTCATGAGAATAATTTATTTATCATCTTTAAGAACTAGTTTTCCTTTTTATTTTAGCTCATTGTAGAGTATCAAAATTTGTCCCTTGACAGCAATAAATACAGAAAGTAGTAATACGACAACAGAAACGAATTATATAAAGGTGCCAAGCGCCTGAAAAATTGATAAATTTTTAAAAAAGATACAAAGCTGAATTTGGAATCTCTGTGCTTTCAAAGCTTTTCTGCAAGGCTCCCGGAATCCAGTCGATTTGAGGCAGGGGACTCCAACTCTTTTTTTTCGAGATTATTAGGCGTGATATGCGCAAAGAACTCTTCCACGAAACTTCCCACATCCCTTGGCGCAATATCAATGAACTCTCTCTTTTCTTCAGGTGGGAAATAGTCAAAAACCGAAAATTTGCCGAGTTTACGTACCTGGGAACCCTGATAACGAGAATCAAGGAGAATCCTTACTCCATAGTCTTCCGGAGAACGTACTACTCTCCCCATTGCCTGTCTAACCTTCCGGATTGTCGGAACCTGAACTGCAAACTCCCAACCTTCCCCACAGCCGAAAACTGTATCATATGCAGACTCGACAGCCTTAATTCTGTCGTTTAGAGCTGGATATCCCACTCCGATCACAATTACTGTCCTGCCCCTAGAATCTCTAAAATCAACGCCTTCACTCAATGTCCCCCAGAGATAGGTTATAAGTAAGGCTTTTCCTCCCTGTTCTCCGATTTTAAAAAATTCCTCCCGAATTTCTTGGGCTGAAACTCCTGTCTCATCAAGCAAAATAGGAATAGAGAGTTCAGGCTCAAGAAGTTTTGTATAACGGAGTGCTTCAGCATAGCTCTGGAAGTAAATAATCACGTTTCCGGCTGAGGCTACAATAGCGGCGAGCAGAGCTTCCTTCAAATTTTCAAGCGTTTCAGGACTATCCCGATTCTTTGCAAAAAGGGGAGGAATTGAAACCGCAAGTGTAAGCCTCCTTTCTCTAGGAAATGTTGTGCCGTAATAAATCTCTTCCACTTCCCTTGAAATACCAAGTGTAGATTTGATCATTTCAAAAGGCCTAAGTGTAGCTGACATGAGCACTGCCGCAAAAATGGAATCTAGTAAGGGCTGGGTCACATTTTTAGGAATACATGTGAAGAGCTCGATCCTTCCGGCGATTCTATCGCTTTTGAAATCCCTACGCACGTTCAGAATCGGATAGTAATTTTGCCTGTCCGATAGCACGAGATAAGAGGATAAAAAATCAGCAACGTACCTAATCTGGGAGCGTTTCGGAACTGCAAGAAGCCCTTTTTTATAATTTTCCGCGTAAATTTCCTCCAGCCTTCCTCCAAACTCACCAATCTCCCGCAGCCTAGTTAGCACCTTTTCTTCATCCTCAAAGCCTTCTTTTGTTGCTTCCCGCAAGAAGCGAGTTTTCAGAATGTCAAGGCGCTCATAAGGGTCACTAATCTGAATATCCTGCCAATTCTTTCCAAGTCTGTTCCTTTCTCCGAATTTTAACTTTGAGTCATATGTATCCCTTAGAGCAGTCAAGAGGCAGGAAAATAACCTTTTCGCATATAGCCTGGCAGCATAGTCTTGGTCAAGAGGAATACCGCCTCCCGAGCTAACAGGTCTTGCTCCAAAGAGAGGAGAGTTATCAGGTTCTGGAGTTTCGCCTACTTCCGAAAGAGCTTTTTCAATAGTCAATTCAGAAAGCATTACTGAAGAATGGGAGCGAGCAGATGCCTCAATATTATGTGCCTCGTCAAAAATTAGGATAATGTCTTCAGGGTCACGTTCAAGCCATTTAAGCAGCATCATGAAAATTTCGGCACTAAGGACGTGATGAAAATTGCAAATTAAAAGTTCAACGTTTTTGAGTTCCTTTTTAAGTAACTCATATCCGCACATGTTCTGATCTTCTGCATATTCCATTATTTCTTCCGGGCTTTTTACATCGGAAAAAAGCCAATTAGAAAATTCGTTACCTTCAAATTTCAGAACTTCGTGAAGCTTGGGGCAGGAATTGTTCCTCAAAACCTGGGCTTTTTTCCTGGCTTCTTCAAGTTCTTTTTCAAGCTCGCTTCTTAGCGCGTAAAGAGCAGGGTCTTTTGTTCGTTTGTATTTTTCATAGGCGTCCTTGAGTTCTTTTTCCTTTGAAGAAACTTCCCGCTCAAGGTCCAGGAGATCATAGGTATTTTCCCCTTTAAGCTTGCATTCGTCATAATCGAGATTTTCAGGGCACATCGAAGTCTTGCCCTTAAAAACAATTGTTTTTATGTTATTATCCTGGGAGATCTCTCTTGCCTCGTTTATAAACTGAACCATCTGCTGATGGACATTGGTGACTATAATAATGACCTTATTGAGTTTTTTCCCCACACTCAATGCGGGAGCAAGTGCACTCAAAGTCTTGCCTGTCCCGCATGCCCCTTCAAAAAGCACGATTTTTTCATTCAGGAGAGCCGAATGGATTTTCTCCATGGCTTCTGCCTGGTTAGGATAGCAACTTTGTTTTGTAAAATACCGCATATATCCGTTCTTCTGCGTCATACGTTTAACCTGGTATCTCCCAATTTTCGATGTTTCAGTGACTTTCTTTTTTATTGATGATTAAGAAAATTGAAGGTTTAAATATTTTAAAAGTTTCTGGCTTGTTCTGAGAAAATATTATTAAATCTTCTAGACTTACTTAGTGCCACATTTTTAAATTGTTAAATCATCTGGATAAAAAGCAAAGTCCAATATTATAGAATATAAATAGGATTTACTTTTACTTATTAAGTGGACGTTTTCTATACATTTGGACTTATTTCTCTCAAGGTCCTATCTATTTTATGTCAGGCGATTAATGTTTATCCAGTACGCATTCTCTTCCGAGATACTCATTTCCCCATTTGCAGAGAGCATCCAGAACTGGCAGCATGGTCTTTCCAAATTCGGTCAGTGAGTATTCAACCTTAGGAGGGATTTCTGGATAGACTTCCCTGAGAATAAGTCCGTCATCTTCTAATTCACGGAGCTGTTTTGTAAGCATTTTAGGTGAAATACCCTGCATGCTTTGTTGGAGTCCTGAAAAACGCAATTTTTCTGTCCTCAACTGCCAGAGAATAATTGGCTTCCATTTGCCTCCAATTACCTCCAGGGTTGCTTCCACAGGACACTGATAATGTTTGTTATTCCGCAATTGACTCACCATATGCTCCAATAGTATCTATTTTGTTAGTTACTATCCGTATTGCATGTATGGTATATAAGTATAGTTATTGCAAATAAGATACCAGTAAATACATTTTCCTAAAAAACAAAAAATCCGGCATAAATTGAAAAACTGATCCGGTATAAGTTTAAAGAAAAGAAAAATCAGATTAGACCAAAATGCAGGTTAAACCCAAACTCAGATAAATCCCAGTTTAAAAATAAGAGGCATGAATAAAATGAAAGTTGTTGGTATTATTGGAAGTCCCCGAAAGAATGGAAACACGAATGCTCTTGTACAGCAGGTTCTGGAAGGCGCAGCAGAAGCAGGTGCCGAAACCAGGACATTTTTTCTCAACGAGATAACCTACAAAGGCTGTCAGGGATGTGGTTATTGCAAGAGCCATGATAAATGCAAGCTTGAGGACGACCTTACAGAAGTGTTTGATGAGCTTGCATCGGCAGATGGAGTCGTTTTTGGGTCTCCAATTTACTTTGCCCAGTTTACAGGCCAGATGAGGCTTTTCATTGACCGCTGCTACTCACTTATAAACGCTGACTTTTCTCCTCGCCTCCCTGCCGGGAAAAAAGCGATAATCGTAGGAATCCAGGGAGCTCCTGACCCTGAAGCTTTCAAAGGAGTCTACGAGGAATTCAAAGGGCAAGTTTCCGGTTTCATGCAGGCAGAAGTAAAGGACATCCTTGTAGGAGTTGGCTATAACGCTCCGGGAGAGGTTAAGAATAATACTGAACTGATGGAAAAAGCGAAAAATGCAGGCCTTAACCTGTTAAAATAAAGAGAAATATAAAACCAGGAAAGAAAACAAATTGAGAAGAAAATAAAACAAAGCGAGAGAAAACTTGAGATTTTCTCGCTCCAATCTTTCAGGAATGAATAGGGGGAGCCTGAACATGGAAATTCTTGAAGCAATCCATACTAGAAGAAGCATTAGAAAATACACAGACCGGCCAATTCCGGAAGAACTTATTACTGAAATTCTTAGGGCTGCCATGAGCGCTCCGTCTGCGGTCAATGCTCAGCCTTGGATCTTCATAGTTATCGATGACAGGAGGCTCCTTGATGAAATTCCAACCTTCAGTCCCTATGCAAGCATGTGCAGGGAAGCTCCTATTGCAATCCTTGTCTGCGGAGATTTAACATTTGAAAAGATTCCTGGATACTGGGTTCAGGACTGTTCGGCAGCTACCCAAAACCTCTTGCTTGCTGCTCATGCTGTTGGACTTGGAGCGGTCTGGACTGGAATTTATCCTATGAAAGATCGAATTGAAGGTTTCCGGAAAACATTTGGCTTGCCTGAAAATGTAATTCCTCTGGCTCTTGTACCTATAGGTTATCCTGACCAGAATCCAGTCTCTGAGGACCGGTTTGATAAAGCAAAAATATACCACAACAGGTACGGCCAGAGAAGAGAATGAAGCCCTAACAAAAAAATACGGAAAGTACGGAATCAGAAAAATAAATTTTGCTAAGAAGCTGGTGATTGATTGACAATAAAAGTGGTTGCAAAAAATTATGTCAAGCCTGAAAAGATTCAGGAATTTATGGGTTTGTGCAAAAAACTTGTTGAAGCATCATTAAAAGATGAAGGCTGCATAAATTATGGGTTGTACCAGGAACTGGAGAATTCAGGAATCCTGACGTTCTTAGAAGAGTGGAAAGATGAAAAAAGCCTTGATCAGCATTTAAACTCCAGTCATTTTAAAGAAATATTTCCATTGCTTTCAGAATATCTTGAAAAAGAAGCTGAGGTTAATGTGTACAGGAAAACACTGTGATTTATC
>DASXVB010000150.1:0-8582 GCA_036504475.1 Methanosarcina sp. | reverse complement strand
AAATTTTGAAAATCGAAATAAACAAAAAACTAAATGAGTAGAATAGAAGGTGACACGTTGACTGAATTTACTGTAAATTCGAATCTCTGTGGTTTTGTTCACAAAATACGTGGAAGTAAAAAAGGAAATAAAATTATTGTTGACATAGAAACCCCATGTGAAAAGATAAAGAAAATCTCTCATATGGAAGTTCCCATGATGGAAATTCTGGATATCAAAAACAATTATGTTATTGATAAAGCACATGAAGCAGATTGTTCTTCAAATTGTCTTGTACCCTGTGCAGTACTTAATCTATGCAGAATGGAGAGCGGTTTCCTTGCAAAATCCCTTGTAAAAAAAGCAGGTAGCATCAGTATCGAATTCAATGAAGTCTAAAAATGTATTTTAATCATTAATATTACTCTCTTAATCAATTTTTATATTAAGTCTATTATCCCTATTTCAACATTTGTTAAAATAATTTATCATAAGGTTGTAATTAGTCATAAAACCGTAAAAACATGACGATCCGAGCCTCTACATCAAAGGGGTAATGATGAACATAAAGTTTTATGAAAAGAAGACCTTTATTTTTGCCTGTTCAGGGACAAGGATTTCAGTATTTATCAATTCTTCCACTTCTTTTTTGTGAACCCGAAATAGGTCCTCTCATTCGATAAATCGATGAACCATTTTATATAGTAAGTACCATTCAACTAACTTATTAATGGATACATGTGTGGTTATGACAGAAATGAACCAGACTAATCAACAGATACTCTATTATGCAAGGCTTTTTCTTCAATCCAGGGGTTATAATGGATTTAGTTACAGAGATATTTCTCAGAAACTGGGAATAAAAAATGCCGCAATTCATAATTACTATCCCAAAAAAGAAGATCTGGTTGCAGCATTACTTGAAGACAGCAGAAAAGAAATAGCTGCAAATTTTTCTCAAGTAGTGGAGGCTGGAGGCACAGCTCGTGAGCAGCTCCAATCCTATTTTGATTACACAATTAGGGATTTCGATGAAGGCAGATGTATCTGCCCTCCAGGTTCGGTAATAATCTATCATGAGGAACTTCCGGAAAAGGTCCAAAAGCAAAGTCTGTTACTACTGGATGAAATATTATACTGGTTCTCCAGAGTTCTTAAAACCGGTTTGGAACAGGGGGAGTTTAACTTCTCTGGTCCTGTAGATGCACGTGCAGAATCAATCGTCGGGACCTTAATAGGTACCAGACAATTATCCACTATTAAGGGAAGAAAGACGCTTGTCAGAACGATATCTCTAATTAAAGCCGATCTTGGATGGAAAGATTGATTTTTCCAGGACCCTCACTTACTTATATATAAGTAAGTATACTATCTTTAAGTTGACTTTAGGAAAAAATAGGCTTAACGATAAAATGACTGATCTTGAAAAAACAATTACTTTAAAGAAAGGCATAGGGCTTGCAATCTGTATGCTCATAGGTACAGGAATCCTTGCACTGCCCGGACTGGCTCTCAGCGTGGGGAATGTCCATGAAGCAATCCTTGGATGGCTCCTTATAACCTTTGTTACTATTCCAAGGATCCAGATTTGCTCCAGGCTTGGCCTGAGATTCCCTTCAACATCCGGACTTGCCGGCTATGCAGAAAAAGCAGTCGGACCCTGGGGCAGGTATTCGGTCTCTTATCTTGTAAGCGGATCTTATCTTTTCGGCCTTCCTGCTATTGCTTTTATTGGCAGTGAATATATGCGGCAGTTTTTTAATCTCTCCGACTTGGGAGGAACCTTTTGCGCAATCCTTCTTGTAAGCCTGATGTTTATTTCGAACCTTTTTGGGATAAGAGCTATCACTCTGATCAACTACCTAGCCCTGAATGTACTTTTTCTGCTTATAGGAATGATTATTGTCTTTAACCTCGATTTTGTCGGTTTCGGACTGAGAATTGCTGGAGAAGCTCTAAGCGGTCATGGAAACGTAAACCCAAATACAGTGTGGAATGTTACAGCCTTGCTTTTCTGGGCTTTTCTGGGCTGGGAGAATCTTTCTTTTTCTCTCGGAGAGATGAAAGACCCTGAAAAAAACGTTCCCCGTCTATACTGGCTGAGCTTTATTCTGGTCGCTGCCATCTATGTTTTAATTGCCCTAATAAGCGTAGGAGCCAGTGCAACAGGAGTTTCCCTTAAGGGAGCTGCGGGTCTCTCCAGTCTGGTTCTTTTTACTCCAGGCGGAAATTTTCTGATATGGCTTATAATAGTAGTACTTGCAGCAAACGCTTGCTCCTGGAATTTTACTGCAAGCCGTCTAATCTATGCAGCTGGTAGGACAGGTGTTTTTCCTGCAGTATTTGGAAAGCTCTCAAAAAGGAATATTCCTGTAAACAGCCTTGTAACTCTATATATACTGTCAATTTTCCTGATTACAGGATGCTATCTTTTCAAGATTCCTATTACGGCTATGATGCTGCTCGTAAACCAGAACTTTATTTTCCTTTGTGGCTTCATCATAATTGCTTACTGGAAAACAGAAATAGGCTGGCAGAAATGGATTTTTTCAGTTCTTTCACTTATATCTTTGAGCTTTCTGGCATCAGGATTTACCTGGAAGGTCATATATCCGGTCTTTTTGATAGGGCTTGGCTATTTCAGGTTTATCGTAAAAAAGGAAGATACATTATCTCCGCGGGCAGTAGATTCACAGTCCAGGCAGGAACTCCTCCTTGAAGACTCCCAGGAACTCTCTCAGTCTACAAAACAATGAAAACAATCTTTTCAAGCTACTTTAATCTCTTTTTCCAGCTTCTTTATAAGTTCTCTTACCTGGATTGCCCGCTCGAAGTCCAGCCTGTCAGCCGCTTCCCTCATTTCGGTTTCCAGTTCAATGATCATATTGGAAATCTCGGTTTTCGGGATGTGTTTGGTATCAGTGATATCCACGACCTTTTCCCTTATGGGTTTCCTAATGGTTGTCGGGACGATGCCGTGTTCCTTATTGTAGGCAATCTGCATGGAGCGGCGGCGTTCGGTTTCATTAACGGCTATTTTGATAGAATCCGTCATATTATCGGCATACAGGACAACCTTCGAGCTGGCATTCCGGGCTGCGCGACCTATAATCTGGATCAGGCTTCTTGAATTTCTCAGGAAACCTTCCTTATCCGCATCCAGGATGCCAATGAAACCCACTTCCGGAATGTCGAGCCCTTCCCTGAGCAGGTTGATCCCAACAAGGACATCGAATTTGCCAAGGCGGAGTTCTCGGATAATCTCAGTCCTTTCCATCGTTTTAATATCCGAGTGAAGGTAGCGGGCTTTTATTTCATTTCTTGCGAGGTACTCGGTCAGTTCTTCCGCAAGCTTCTTTGTCAAGGTGGTCACAAGGGCGCGGTTTCCCCTTTCCACAATCTTCCTGACCTCCTGCATGACATCCCTTACCTGCCCTTCAAGAGGACGAACTTCCACTTCAGGGTCAACAAGCCCTGTCGGGCGAATAATCTGTTCCACGATCTGGGATGAATTCTCTCTTTCGTAATCTGCTGGGGTTGCCGAGACGAAAATCACGTTTTTCATATACTTCTCGAATTCATCGAACTTCAGAGGCCTGTTATCGTAAGCACTTGGAAGCCTAAATCCATAATCGACAAGATTCTTCTTCCGTGAGCGATCCCCGTTGTACATACCATGAAGCTGCGGAATTGTCTGGTGGCTCTCATCAATAACCATCAGGAAATCCTCAGGGAAATAGTCAAGCAGGCAGAAAGGCTGTTCCCCTGGCTGCCTGTGGTCAAAATGTCTTGAGTAGTTTTCAATGCCCTTGCAACTGCCGGTTTCCTGAATCATTTCCATGTCATAAATCGTACGCTGCTTCAACCTGTGCGATTCGAGCAGTCCAAGCTCAGGAAGGTGTTCTTCAAGCTCTTCGAGGATGGACTGAATCGCACTTTTCTGCTCCTCCTCAGGAATTACATAGTGTCTGGCAGGATAAACAAAGAAATAATCCATGCTTTCCGTTCGCTGACCGGTCTGCTTGTCAACCTCGGAAATCCGGTCAATCTCATCTCCAAAGAGTTCAATCCGGATAATATCGTCAAAGTACCCGGGAATTATATCAATAGTATCCCCTTTTACCCTGAAGCGCCCCGGCATGAGCTCAAGGTCATTACGCTCGAACTGGATTTCAACGAGCTTTTGCAGGATTTCTTTCCTTTGAACCTTCTCTCCAACCTTTAATTCAAACCCCATTTTCTGGAAGTTTTCAGGATTGCCAAGCCCGTAGATGCAAGACACGGATGCGATAACAATAACATCCTGACGTGACATCAGGGAAGCGGTAGCAGCAAGCCTCATCTGCTCGATCTTCGGGTTAATCTGGGCATCCTTTTCAATATACTGGTCCCTGACAGGAAGATAGGACTCTGGCTGATAATAATCGTAATAGGAAACAAAATACTCAACCCTGTTTTCAGGGAAGAACTCTTTGAATTCGTTATAAAGCTGAGCAGCAAGTGTTTTATTATGAGCAATAACAAGGGTCGGTTTCCTTACCTGATTTATGACATTTGCAACAGTATAAGTCTTCCCGGACCCTGTTACCCCAAGCAAGGTCTGGTACTGTTCCCCTTTCTTCAGTCCCTCTACAAGTTTTTCGATTGCCTGCGGCTGAGAACCCTTTGGCTCGAAATCGGAAACAAGCTTGAACTGTGGACTGTCCCAATATCGGCTATCTCGGATTGTTTCGGAGAATTTCTGAGAGAACGTTTGAGATTTTTGGTCGGAAGAGTTCATAAAGTCAAAACCTTAAGTTATCAATTGTCAAAATATAGAAATTACGTTGTTATACACTAGACCAATTATTTTTAAGAATTCACTGATTTTTAGGAATCAACGATTTTTGTCTCAATAAACGGTTATAGGTAATTGCGAACCTGTGGGCTTCGTCCCGAATCTCCTGAACAAAAAGTGAGGCTTTCTCGTCTTTTTTGATGGGAAGCGGTGACTTGATTCCGGGTACATAGATTTCTTCTTCCCTCTTCGCTATCGAAATAAGAGGAACCCTGATTTTGAGTTTTCTGAGTTCCTGAAAAGCTGAAGAAAGCTGCCCTTTCCCCCCGTCTATGATAATAAGGTCAGGCAGGTCGTGTTTATCTTCAAGCAAACGGGAATAGCGCCTGCATACAACCTCAGCAATGGAAGCGAAATCGTCAATTCCCTCAACACTCTCAATCTTGAAGCGACGATAATTATGCTTATCAGGCCTCCCTCCCCGAAACTGAACCATGGAGCCGACCGTAGCCGTACCTGAGAGATGAGATATGTCGAAACATTCTATAACATTCGGAAGTTTAGAAAGGGAGAGTTTACTTTGCAGAGCTTCGAGCTTTTTCCGGTCTCCGAAGAAGCCGATCTCAACATTTTTCAGGGCGAGATCGAGGAGTTCCTTTTTTTCCCCCTGCTTCGGAACCGTAACTTTGACTTTTGTTCCCTTGACATGGGAGAGGAAATCAACAAGCGACTCTTCGAGAGATTCGGGCAAGATGAGTTCTTCAGGCGGCTCGTTCTCGGAATAATACTGTACAAGGAATTCTTCCAGGAAATTTTCCCCGAGTGCAAAAACATAATCCTGCTTGTCCTCAAGCGTACCTTTGTAGACTTTGAAAAGCATAAGATAAACGGTGTCATCCCTGACAATATAGCTCAAAATATCCTCGTTATGCTTCTTCTGTCTCTCCATATTTTGCTTTTCCTGAAGATATTCAAGGGCTGCAATCTCATCCCTGAGAACCATAGCCTGCTCAAACTGCTGTCTCGACGCCAGCTCCCTCATTTCTTTTTCCATAGACTCGATAAGCTCTTTGATATTACCTTTCAGGACAGAGGCAGCTTTCTTCACTTTCTCGGTATAGTTTTCCACGGAAACCGCCCCTATGCAGGGCCCGCTGCATGCCGCTATATGGTATCGGAGACAGGCTCGCTTCGGCATCTGTTTGCAGGTTCTGAGCTGGAAGGTCTTTCTTACAACCTCAAAAATATAATCTCTTTCCTTTGCCGATACAAAGGGTCCAAAAAAGCTTCCACTGTCGACCCTTTTTCGGGCAAGTCTGATCCTCGGAAACTTTTCTTCGGTTAAATGAATGCAGGCATACCTTTTTGAATCCTTCAGAGCTATATTATACCTTGGCCAGTGTTTTTTGATAAGAGTATTTTCCAGGAGGAAAGCCTCTACTTCCGTGTTCGTGATAATAAAATCAAGATCTCTGGCAGCCTGTACAAGACTTTCAGTTTTTGGGTCATGGTCTCGTTTCTGGAAATAGCTACTCACCCGCTTTTTAAGATCTTTTGCCTTACCTACATACAGAATAGTCCCGTCTTCATTTTTGAAAAGATAACATCCAGGCAGGTGGGGAAGAGCCTCCAGATCAATCATTTTTAAACCTCGGATTTAAGTTTTTTAGTTCTTTTTAAATCAAATGTTCTTCAAGCGCTTTATCAGTACCATGTTTGCTGTGCTTGAAACTTTTGGAATCTTCATCGGAATCTTCCTCTAAGTCTTCGGAATCCTCCTCATTTATATCGCCTTCAAACTCTTCTGAATCCCCCTCAAAATCTTCTCCTTCTTCAAAAACAGCGTCTACAGGTTCTTCTTCTAAGATGTCAGAATATGACACTGAAAGTTTTGGAGCAAGAAAACGAGCAGTATAACTTCCTTGAACTATAGAAACTTCCTCAGGTGTTCCTTCGGCAATAATTTCCCCGCCTGCATTTCCACCTTCGGGACCCAGATCAATGATATGGTCTGCGGATTTAATTACATCTAAGTTGTGTTCTATTACAACCACGGTGTTTCCTTTTTCTACAAGCCTGTTGAGAACTGTGATTAGCTTTTTGACGTCATGGAAATGAAGTCCTGTTGTGGGTTCATCAAGAAGATAAATCGTTTTTCCGGTACATTTTTTAGAGAGTTCTCTTGTAAGTTTGATCCTCTGAGCTTCACCACCGGAAAGAGTCGTTGAGCTCTGACCAAGTTTGATATAGCCCAGTCCAACTCTAACTAGAGTATCGAGTTTGCGTTTGATTGCAGGGATGTTTTCGAAGTGTTCGGCAGCTTCTTCGACAGTCATATCAAGGACTTCTGCAATCGACTTGCCCTTGTACTTTACTTCGAGGGTTTCCTGGTTATAGCGCGTACCCTTGCATTCCTCGCATTCAATATATACATCAGGCAGGAAGTTCATTTCGATTTTTATCAGCCCGTCTCCCTGGCAGGCTTCACAACGCCCTCCTTTTACATTGAAAGAAAAACGCCCACTCTTATAACCCCGGATTTTTGCTTCCTTGGTTTCGGCAAAAGTCTGCCTTATGGTATCAAAGACCTTGATATATGTAGCAGGGTTTGAGCGAGGAGTCCTGCCAATAGGGCTCTGATCAATAACTATTACCTTGTCTATCTCGGAATCAAAAACCAGTTCTTCATAGTCTCCTGGCGTTACATTTGATTTATTTATCTTCTTCGTTAAGGCTTTGTAAAGGGTATCGTAAATTAACGTGGACTTTCCGGAACCAGAAACACCTGTAACTACGGTCAGGACCCCTAGGGGAATATTTACATCTATGTCCTTGAGGTTGTTTGCCCTGCATCCTTTAAGCCTGATGAACGCCTCGCTGTGCCTGCGGAGAGCAGGCAATTTTATCTGTTTATCTCCTGATAAATACTGACCTGTCAGAGATTCTGGATTTATCTCAATTTCTTCAGGAGTACCTTCGGCTACTACATAACCTCCATGAACACCTGCACCTGGTCCGATATCAAGCACATAGTCCGCAGCCCGAATAGTATCTTCATCATGTTCCACGACTATCAGAGTATTTCCCAAATCCCGCAAAGTCTGAAGTGTCTGGATTAGCTTCTCATTATCTCTCTGGTGCAGCCCTATAGAAGGTTCGTCGAGCACATAGAGCACTCCCATGAGGTTTGAGCCAATTTGAGTAGCCAACCGGATTCGCTGAGCTTCTCCGCCTGATAAAGTGCCTGCGCTACGGGAAAGAGTGAGATAATTGAGCCCCACATGCTCAAGAAACCCGAGTCTGGATCTAATCTCTTTTAAGACCTGCTTTGAGATCTCTTTTTCCTTTTCCGAGAGCTCCACGTTTTCAAAAAACCGGATGCATTCCAGAATTGAGAGATCGGATATATCCACAATGGATTTCCCCCCGAATTTTACTGCAAGCACTTTTTTCTTTAGACGCTTGCCTTTGCATTTTGGACAGAGCTTGACCTGCATGAATTTCTCAAGTTCCTTTCGACGGTACTCGGATTTTGTCTGTCTATACAACCTCTCAGACTGCGGAAGCAGCCCTTCCCAGGCGCCTTTATGAGACCAGTGCGCATCTCCATTTTTCATGCTCATACTGAACTGCATACGTTCATCTGAGCCGTACATGAGAACATTATACTGTTCATCTGTTAGATCTTCAATAGGAGTGAATATGTCAAAACCGAAGTGTTTTGCCACGGCTGCCAAATACTGGCTCCGGTAACCGTCCAGGAAATTTCTGTACAAAGCTACTGCGCCGTCTGCGATACAGAGGGCTTTATTCGGAATAATCAGGT
>DASXVB010000149.1:0-6911 GCA_036504475.1 Methanosarcina sp. | reverse complement strand
GATTACAGGTCTTGATTTTATCCTGAATGTTGTGCTTAACAGCAAAAAAGAGATTGTAGCTGCCGTTGCCGGGGATTTCATCGAGGCCCATAGGAAAGGAACCGAGATTGTAGATTCTATGTATAAGGTGCCTGTAGAACCTGCAGATGCAGTAATAGTCTCTTGCGGGGGCTTTCCAAAAGATATCAACCTTTTTCAGGCGACAAAATCCCTTGAAAATGCAGTTTTTGCCGTAAAAAAAGGAGGCTCAATAGTGCTTGTGGCCGAATGTACTGAAGGAATTGGGGATAGAGTCTATGAGCGCTGGAGTGTAGAATGTAAAACTCCTGATGAAGCAATACAAAAATTCAGAAAATGTTTTGAATTCGGCGGGCATAAAGCTGCTACTGTTGGAAAGGCCGCAAAAAACTTCAAACTTTACTTGGTCTCAAAGCTTCCAGAGACTAAAAGCAGAAACGCTTTCTTTATTCCTGTAAGAAGCATAGAAAAAGCGCTTGAAAAGATTCTTTCAGAAAATCCTGACGCTAAAATTCACGTTATGCCTAATGGGGGATGGACTTTACCTGTAATGAAATAAGAAGAAGGCTATAAAAGAAGGCAGCTATAAAAGAAGAAGGCTATGAAAGAAGACAGTTATAAAAGAAAACTATAGAAAAAGACGAATAAAATGCCAAACATGACTGCAAACACAAAAACAATATCATTGGCTTTTGGAAGCGTGACACTTGAGCTGGAGATCCCAGAAAAAAATTTATCCAGTATAATTCTGCCTTCAGAACCTGAGACAGAGGAACAAGAAGCGTTTTTGATTAAAAAAGCGCTTAAAAATCCCATAAAAAGTAAAAGGCTTTCTGAAGTTGTAAATCCAGACTCAAGCATTGTAATTATCGTAAGCGATGTTACGCGGCCAACACCTACTGCAAAGCTTCTTCCGCATCTGCTTGAAGAACTTTATCTTGGAGGGGCGAAGGACGAAAATATAACTATTGTTTTTGCTCTTGGACTCCATAGGAACCAGACTGAAGAGGAATCAAGAAAACTGGTTGGTAAGGAGATCTATGAAAAAATCCGCTGCATACAGCACGATACTTGTAGATGCAGACGTATTGGCATAACTTCCCGTGGAACCCCAATTGAGATCTTTGAAGATATCCTAGATGCCGATGTTATTATAGGGACTGGAAGCATCGAATTCCATTATTACGCAGGATACAGTGGGGGGGCAAAGTCAGTGCTACCTGGCGTAAGCTCGAAAGAAACAGTTATCACAAACCATAAAATGATGATCGACGAAAAAGCTGTTTCAGGAAGGATTGATGGTCCTGTCAGACAAGACATGGAAGAAGCCGCAAAAATTCTTGGCCTTGATTTTATTCTAAATGTCGTGCTTGATAGCAAAAAAGAGATAGTAGCTGCCGTCGCTGGGGATTTCATAGAGGCCCACAGGAAAGGCGTGGAAGTTGTGGATTCCATGTATAAGGTACCTGTAGAGCCCGTCGATGCAGTAATAGTTTCCTGCGGAGGTTTTCCAAAAGATATCAACCTTTTTCAGGCAAATAAAGCGCTTGACAATGCAACTCAGGCCGTGAAAGAAGGAGGCTCCATTATCCTTGTAGCTGAATGCGCCGAAGGGATTGGAAACCAGGTTTATGAATGCTGGAACAGAGAGTGTCAGAGCCCTGACAATGCAATAGAGCGTTTCAAAAAATGTTTTGAATTTGGGGGACACAAGACTGCAATAATTGCAAAATTTTCTAAAAAATTCCGGCTTTACCTGGTCTCAAAGCTTTCAGACGAGCAAACAAGAACTGCATTCTTTACTCCGATGGCAAAGGTAGAGGACGCCTTATCTGCAGTACTCTTTGAAAATCCTGATGCGAAGATCCACCTTATGCCTCATGGAGGGCAGACTCTGCCTGTCATAAAAGATAATAATTGAAAAACTCTTTGTGAGCTTATTTTTAAGTTTTGGACTAAGGATTTTTAAAAACTAGGTCATATATTAAAAATAAGATCTCAAAATAGAACTTAAAGAGTAAACTAGATATAAATAAAATAAAACAAATTAAATATAAATTAAAAGAGGATACCGAAACCTAAAGTTCCGATAAGCCTCCACTTTGTATTTTTACATAAATCAAGGTCTTTTGATAAGAACGTTTGCAACAAAGGCGACAACAGCGAGAACGGCCATAGCATATAAAGTTGATAAATATGAACCTGTGGCAGTACGGAGTGTACCAGCTACATAAGGACCGATAAATGCTGCACCAATAAGGCTGGTATTTACGATTCCCAAGTTCTGCGCGAAATATTTTTTTCCATAAAAGACACTTGCAAAGACAGTATTCATTGTTGGAACACCACCGTAAGAAAGGCCTGTGAGCGCAAATCCTAGAAGAAGAAGAGGAAGGCTTTTTGAAACGGCCGCAGTGATTAATATCACGATAGCTGTAAGATAGGTTATATTGATTAAAGTCATCGTCTTTTTTAAGCCTACCCTGTCGCAAACTGCGCCAAGAGTCACGCGTCCTAAACCGTTGCAGACCGAAATCAGACCGACCCCGAAGGTAGCTAGCGACGCTGTGGCTTTAAGATCGTTTGCAAAAGGAGCTGCGTGTCCTATCAGAGCAAGACCCATTGCAGTTGATAAAATACTCCATATAAGAAATATCCAGAAGGTAGGCCTTTTTATCATTGAAGAAGAATTTATTTCCATACCCACAATGTTAGCATTTTTTGCTTTGGCAGCAGCTTTTGGAAAAACATAGTTTGAAGGCGGAAGCACTAATAACCGTGAGCCTATGAAAACTATTATTCCAAAGACAATACCGAGGAATAGAAACGTTTGGCGCCAACCTATTGCTTTAATAAGCTCGCTTGCAGTGGAACCCAGTAGCATGCCTCCGAAGCCAAAGCCCATGAGAAGAAGACCGGAAATAGCACCTGTTTTGTCCGGAAACCACCTTGTCACTGTGCTTATAACCGCATTATAGCTAAGACCAATACCGAAGCCGCTTATGACACCATATGTGATATAAATGCCTGTAAGACTGTTTATCTGTGAAGAAGCAGCAAAGCCACATAATAGGAAAACGGCTGAAATCAAGATTGTAAAACCTGGAGATTTTCTACCAGTAATAAAGCCTCCTGCCATACCTCCCAAACAAAAAAATATAATTGAAATTGTGAAAATCAGAGAGGTCTGGGCACGGGTCCATCCGAAGTCCTTTTCAAGCGGTGCTATAAATAAAGACCACGCATAAAGCATTCCGAGGAATAAAAATAATACTATACCGATAACAACGTAAAACCATCTGTTATTAGTTCGATCCATGGAAACAGTCCTTTAATAGTAAATTTTTCAATTGTGTTAAATAGTATACATTGAATAAATCTTCCAACAAATCCCTGTTTTCAGGATTGTTTTCATGATTGGGGACTTGATTTGTTGTTCAAAATATGAGTTAAAGAAGCAAATTTTGTTCTTTATAAACCAGTATTCTTTAAACCTTCAATTCTCTAAAATATACATTTAGCCTCAGTGTCTATTGTGCTTGATTTTACACCCAAAGTGTATAAGTCCTAGCTTATTCACTTTCAGCCCATTATGGCTGGTTTAGATAGATTTTCTATAAGGCCTAAATTTCATGTTTAGAGATAGGCTCAATACTATGATAATCGCTAACGTGATACTTGTTAGCAGTGTACATTATTACTGTTGTTATTTAAATATATTGAAAAAAATCAAGATTCGTTTGAAAAAATTAATTAGATGTTAGACTGATAATATTTTTATTTACACTAAACCAGGCACAAGAGATTACTGCAGCTCCATGAGAAAAAACTTTTAAGCAAGGATTTACAAGAAACAGCGGAGTGGAACTTAAGTATTCAGAATACAGAAAATGGAAAATGCTTGCATTGACAACGGAACGTTTTATTCCGGAAATATATTCTCCTACCAGTGTAGGTAAAATTTTACAGCCCGAAGAAATAGCTTACGTTCAAAGTTCAAAGCTAGCAAAAAAACAAAATATAGAAAAACGAAATGTAGGTAAATAAGATACAGGGAAAAGAAATGAAAAAAATAGAATACAGAAAAATGAAATGAAGAAAGAAAAATCCTAGTTTTTCCTTTACTTAAAACAGCATTTGGTAATTTCTCCACTTAAATCTTCTCTGAGAATTGCAATAGCTTCGTCGAATTCATTGGTCTGGCCGAGAACCCACATAAGTTTAACGAGAGAGGTTTCGGGCAGGGTATCTTCTCCTTCGATTGCACCAGCTTTCAACATATCACGACCTGTATCATAGACGCGGTCGCAGATTCTGCCATTAAGGCACTGGGATGTTACGATTACAGGCATTTTTGCATATGTGGCTTTCCGAATCATGGGAATCCACTTTGTAGAAACATGCCCAAGCCCAGTACCTTCAAGAACCAATCCTCTATACCCGCTGTTAATGTAATGGTCAAGGATTTCAGGAGATGAACCGGGAGTGAATTTAACAAGGGCACATTTAGGTTCCATGCCTGGTTTGAATTTGAGAGGTCTTTCCCCACGTTTGATATAATCGATGAAAGTTTTTATTTCCCTGGTATTATAGTCTACGATCCCTATAGGAAGAGAATTTATTGACTTGAAAGCATCCCTACGGGAAGTATGCATTTTTCGGACTTTTGTTCCACGGTGTATCTCGCAAAAATCATCTGAGGTTGTCCCATGCATAACAACTGAGACTTCAGCAATATCACTTATGGCAACCATGGTTGCACAGATTGCATTCATGGCATTGTCGCTGCTCGGACGGTCTGCACTTCTCTGGGAACCGACCAAAACAATAGGTACAGGTGTTTCGATCATGAAAGAAAGGGCTGCAGCCGTGTACATCAGAGTGTCTGTCCCATGAGTCACAATTACCCCATCTGCACCTGCTTCGATTTCCTCGACGACTGCACGGGCAAGATTTTGCCAGGATTCTGAATCCATATTTTCTGAGAGAATACTTGAGATTACTCTGCCCTTAAAATCAGCTATCTCTCTAAGTTCCGGAATAGCGGCGAGGATATCGTCAGCAGTAAATTGGGAAGTTACTGCCCCTGTCCTATAATCGATTTTGCTGGCAATCGTTCCGCCAGTGGAAAGAATCGCGACTTTCGGAAGCTTTTTTTCAGGCTTTGTTATCTCTTCTCCTACCGCTTTAGATCCATTCCCGCCATTTCGGCCTCCGTTTGTGTTTTCGCCATTGTTTTCAAGAAGAGTTATCTTTACCTTCTCCGTGGAAAACCCGGCATTATAACCACTGTTCATTTTTATTGTAATATATCCTTCCATGGACGGCATCACTTTGCCTTCGTAGATGGTGCCGTTCTTTTCAATACGTACCCTGTCGCCCTGTTTGAATTCCATAAATAATCCCTTTTATGATAACTTTTTTGAAAGTACTACGTAAATAATCGATATTTGGTATCACATTAGATTTTCGTATAATACTACCTATGACACTAGGCATTTGCGTAATACTAAGAGATCTAAGTAATATTAATACTGATTATGTTATATCGGTATGCTCATTTCGAGGTATTATCGTCAAGCGCGATGATATTGGTGTGTTAATATCAGTATATTAATACTGTTAATACTGTTAATACTGATTTTCTCTCACGATTCAAGTTTTTCTGTCTTGCTAATTCAAGCTTTCTTGTATTCATTGACGGTTGCTAGAAGATTTTCAAAAGCCGAGTCTGTGATATCTTTTAAGGTTACAATTTCCTGCGTATTAAGTTCAAGCTCAGTCTGCCTTTTCGAGAGATAATTTCGCATTTCGTCAGGAGCGGGCCCCCCAGTAACTTTTCTTCTCTTTATGTTCGACACCGGATTAAGGGCTTCTTTTATCATTTTTTCTGTGAGCCCTAAGCTGGAAAGAGATTCGTCCAGCACGATTTCGGCCACAGAATCGATTTTTTCCAAAGTGGGACTTTCCATTTCCCTTGCAAGCATCCCGACTATCTGGTGGGCAGTCCTGAAGGGAATTCCGGTTTCCCGAACAAAGGTATCTGCAAGTTCGGTAGCTGTCGTAAAACCAGTGACTGACTGGGCAGCGAGCACTTCAGGGTGGATTTTCATGGTTTTTATCATCCCTCCCATAACCCTTACTGAAGCCCTTACGGTTTCTACGGACCGCCAGATGTTTGGGGTTGCTTCCTGCAGGTCCCGGTTGTAACTCAGTGGAAGGCCCTTGCATATCGTAATCAGGGAAATAAGTGCACCCACAGCCACTCCTGTTTTTCCGCGCATAAGTTCGGCAGTATCAGGATTTTTTTTCTGCGGCATAATCGAGGAAGTAGAAGCATACATGTCGTCCAGTTCTATGAAATTGAACTCGGAAGAGGACCAGATTACAAGCTCTTCAGCCATGCGGCTCATGTTTATCATAAGATTTGTAAATCCTGAGGCGCATTCAATAAGAAAGTCCCTGCTGCTGACCGCATCCATTGAGTTTTCCAGCAAACCTTCAAAGCCCAGAAGCTCCTGGGTTCTTTTCCGATTCAAGTTAAAACCCGTGGAAGCAAAAGCCGCAGCTCCAAGTGGGCAGAGGTTTACCCTGGAGTAAGCGTCTTGAAGCCTGTCAAAATCCCTGCCAAGAGCGGCTTCGTGGGCACAGAGGTGATGGGCAAGGGTTGTCGGCTGGGCATGTTGCATGTGAGTAAAACCAGGCATGAGCGTTTCGGTATGTTTGTCTGCAAGGGTAAGAAGTGTTTGTCTTAGCTCATGTATTTCTTCAAGCAGCCCGGTAAGCTCTTCCCTGAGCACCAGCCTGATGCAGGTTGCAACTTCATCGTTTCTGGAACGTCCCGAATGCATCCTGCCCCCAACATCTTCCCCAACCATATCGATGAGCCTCGA
>DASXVB010000148.1:0-8682 GCA_036504475.1 Methanosarcina sp. | reverse complement strand
ACCTGTGATTAAAAACAAAATCAGAGCGAAGGCTTTGTACTTATACTTTGCAAATGGGCTTTTCTCCTTTGAATCTTCGTCTATTTCACCTTTTTCACTTGCAAGCATCAGAAAGACGATCAAAATAAGAATCCATGCCATATGTTCCTCAAGATATGGATAAACAGCTTTAAAGAAAAGAGAAAGCGGCAGCACAAAAATCAGGGAAGCAACTACCGAGCCTGCATTTCCGAGTGCTGAAAGGCGAACTGCCTCGGCTCCAGCCCCATCAAGAAGAAGTCTGTGTCCTGGCAGGACCGTCAGTGCAGTATCTCCATCTGGAGCCCCTAAAAATATTGAGGGAATTATGTCGTGAAAAGTCTGGGAGACAGCATTTGAGAGAATAATTACGGCTATATAAAAAGGTGAAAGCCCTTTTTCAGCCAGGAAAGGGGCAAGAGCTACAAGGGCAAGCGCAAAATTATTATTATGTATTCCTGGCAGAAGTCCAGAAATTATACCAAGCAGATAACCTCCTAAAATTGAAAAAAGAAGTAAGAGCAAAGAGATGTCTTCCACTCAGCCAACCACCAAGAATTGATTGAATACTTTAAGATTTATGCTTAATAGTTTACAATTATTTCTATTTGAAGATATTTTAACTCTTTGCATAAAAAATATTTTTTGTTTTAAAGAATATGGCTTTATTTACTTGGTACAGTAATAAATTTAGGAGATTTATTCAGCGGTTTACAGAGCACAGGAAATAAGTATATCTCGTCTGTGACCAACGCACCTGGACTGTAAACTGCATTGCTACCATACTATAAATTCGACTTTTAATTAATATAAGTTTCTTATTTATATTTCTACAGTTTTTATATTCACAGAATATAATACTCTGTGATGCAATTATGAAATGCTTCCACCTACATAGACAAACATCGGGAGTGTAAACAGTATGGAGAAAACATTTGGTCGATCAAAAAAGATGTTGGGCGTATTGATTATAATTTGTTTCTTATTCTCAGTAACAGCAGTGGCAGCAAGTGCACAAGATCCAGTTATTTCAAATGAGAGGAACGGTGATCCTAATGGCAATGCAGTGAGTAATAAACAAGTTGACTCTGGTAGCGATTGTACTCATGGATCTGGTGGTTGTCCTTGGCGTAACTTAAACCCAAATGATAACAAATCCTAATGACTCTTAAACTTCCTCATGATGATGCTTAGAGTAACGCTAGAAGCGATTACCCTTACTCTTTTTCCCAGAATCATTTGCTTTTTTAAAATCGTTGTCAAGCACGAAGTTGCAAAATGTCTAAGTTATCGTATTTATGACAAGTTGGGGGACTTTGTCGAAAACATATGGTGGTTTTTGACCTGGTGATACCGGAAAAACCTTAGATGTCCATCGCTGGTGAAATAATTGAGAAGTATCCTCATTATATATCTTATCATCAGGAAAAACTTGAGGTTTTTCTGGACCTATCATGCAGCTAGTCCTCTAAAGGTTAAAAGACCTATACAAGCTGTTTCAAAACTATGTTAATTCTACAATTGGGATAAAACTTTTCATTTTCAAGTTCATTGGTGCAGAAAAAAGCATAGCGTCTATCAAAGCATGAAAAAGTCAATTATCTATGTCAGTTTAAGCAGTTCGAAATTTTATGCCATTATTTTCAATTCAACTGCATAAATCCAACCCTCATATTTTGTAAAAGAATTCCTTGATTCTTTACTTTTTAGACAATTAAACGATGCAAAAGGCTTTGTATTCTATGACATTCTATTTATTAAAATCCAAATGTAAATGGCTCGGGGCTTACGCGGTAAACTGAAAAGAATAGCATGGGATCTCAGAACTTTTGAATTATTGTATTGTAACAGTTTATACTCATGCTTTTTTACTCTAAATACGCAAGTCAAAAAGATACGAGACTATTTATGAGACTATTGAATTTTATTGAGGAAGGGGGCTTTAAATGAGGATAATAATAACACAGCGAAAGCTCATCAATGCATTTGGGGAGAAAGCCAAGCATATGAGGGATGTGCATTTTGGAAATAACGCCTAAAAAGAAAAATCTAGTAATGTTGTATGATTGTTTTGCGCAATTTCTTATGCTGAACATAGAAATTACGCAGTTGAGATGAGAAATCAATATTGCTAACCTTTAACTGCTTAAGGGTTAAACTTAACCACCGTGTCTGTGGTGCCTGATTTTGGACTTTAAGTGTGTAAGTCCCAAGAGATATAATCAAAAGGACGGGATAACAATGGCTAAAGCGAAAATCGCGGTAAATGGTTACGGAACGATAGGGAAAAGGGTTGCAGACGCCGTTGAGGCTCAGGACGACATGGAGATTATTGGAATTTCTAAGACAAAGCCAAATTATGAGGCTTCAGTGGCCCATCAGCTAGGGTATAATATATACGCTCCTGCTGATAATGTCGAAGCTTTTGAGAAAGCAGGAATGCCAGCAGCCGGAACTATTGAAGAGATGTTAGAGAAAGCTGACCTGGTTGTGGACTGCACTCCAGGGGGAGTTGGGGAAGAAAATAAGCCTATGTACGAGAAAGTCGGGATAAAAGCAATCTGGCAGGGGGGTGAGAGCCATCCGCTTGCAGGCTTCTCTTTTAATGCAGAGAGTAATTACGAACAGGCTATAGGCCGTGATCTGGTAAGGGTTGTTTCCTGCAATACCACAGGGCTTTGCAGGGCCATTTCACCCATAGACAGAGAACTCGGAGTAAATAAGGTTAGGGTAAGTCTCTCAAGAAGAGCAGTCGATCCCAATGATATTAAGAAAGGGCCTGTTAATGCAATCGTACTTAACCCAGTTAAACTTCCGTCTCACCATGGACCGGACGTAAAGAGTGTTCTCCCGCATATTAATATAACGACTGCAGCTACAAAAGTCCCGACAACCCTTATGCATGTGCACACTGTAAATATGGAAGTCAATAAGGATTGTACTGCAGAAGACGTTAGGAATATCTTTGATTCTCAGTCAAGAATCCGTTTAATAGTGCAGGGTATTACTTCAACAGCCGAAATAATTGAGTTTGCGCGGGATATTGGACGCCCCAGACACGATATGTGGGAACTCTGTATCTGGCCTGAATCAATTACAGTAACTGAGAAAGAGCTTTACTTTTTCCAGGCTATTCATCAGGAGTCTATCGTAGTTCCAGAAAATGTGGATGCTATCAGAGCAATGATGGAATTGGAAAGTGACGGCTCAAAATCGATCGAGAAAACAAACAAGGCTATTGGACTGTATAACAAATAAGAGCGCGTGGATCAAGTCTCTATGGAGATTCAAGTTTTTGAGGACTCTGGATATTCGGTCTGAATATCCAGAGTCCTATTATAGTCCTCTATGTTATACTCTGAAACGATAACCCATAAGAGCTATTGAGAAGTGTAGATTTAGAAAGTTTACATTCTTGGAGATTCTCACTTTCAATCTTGGAAATGAAGGAGAGAAGCTATCTCTTAATAATAGCATACTTGTTTTAGTTACCATATCAAGATCATGCTGATCTTGATATTTGATTTCCTTACCTTGCCATTTGATAATTTTCATAAGTATTATAGACAGATATACATATGGTCCATAGAACTTTATCCCTACTGGTTTCAGATGTTGAAGAGCTTGCTGCTCAATGTAAGTTCTCAGATTGCCGGTATGAGACTGAGCCTAGATAAATAAGACGTATAAAAGGAGAGCTATTTCGGTAATCGACAGAGGCTTTTCATAATAGTGTTAATAGTAGTTTTTATAAATTAAAAAGTATTATAATTAAGTTATAAACTATTAAACAATATAAAATAAAGAAGGCTTAACATAATAATACAATCAAACGATGGCACAATTAAGTATACTTTAACGTTAATAAATTACTTCTTCAGATCAGTAAAATTTTATTATTCATCAAAGTAGGTATATTGTCGCCGAAAAGAAGGAGACTAAGGGGATAATGACAGATAAAATGGAACGATTTCCAGAACTAAACTCGAATCCTGTGCTCAATGTTTCAAAGGATGGAGTTATTCGTTATTCAAATGAGGCGGGGGAGACCTTATTGCATGACTGGGGCATGAGAGTAGGAGATAAATTGCCTTTACATCTCGAGATTCTTGTTCAAAGGGCAATTTCCCGGGAAAGTATTGAAAAAATAGAAATTAAAATAGGCAAAATAGTATACTTTATTGTTTTTCACCCCTTGCCTGAACAAGAATGTGTAAATATTTACGCATTTGACATAAGTGGCTATAAAAAGCTTGAGGGAAAACTTCAGGAAAGTGAAACTCAAGAAAAGGCGAATATGGAGCTTGCCAGAATTATTGATACTAAAGCGATTCAGTCCCTTATGAGTGATTTTTATACGCTTGTTCATATCCCCATGGCCTTACTTGATCTTAAAGGTAATATTCTGGTAAGTGTTGGATGGCAAGAAATTTGTAGAAATTTCCATAGAGCTAATCTTGAAGCCTGCAAGCATTGCGTAGAAAGTGACATAAACCTAACTACGGGCGTTGCTCCGGGAGGATATAAGCTGTACAAATGTAAAAACAACATGTGGGACGTAGTAACTCCAATTATGGTAGAAGGGCAGCATGTCGGCAATGTCTTCTCAGGACAGTTCTTTTTTGATGACGAGCCTCTGAATTATGAAATTTTTCGATCTCAAGCTAGACAATATGGCTTCAATGAGGAGGAATATATAAAAGCGCTTGAAAAGGTTCCTCGGCTTAGCAGGAAAGCTGTGGATACAAGCATGGCCTTCTTCATGACCCTTGCTAACATGATCTCACAATTAAGCTACAGCAATATCAAGCTATCTCAATCACTGGCCGAACGTGATGAAGTTGTAGACGCACTTCGAGAGAGCGAGAAACGTGAGAGAGCTCGCTCAGAGGAACTGAAAGTACTATTGGATGCCGTTCCAGTCTCCGTTTATATAGCACATGATCCTCAGGCGCTTCAGATAACTGGTAACAGGCTCTCCTACGAATGGCTACGAATTCCTATAGATACAAATTTGTCCAAATCCGCTCCTGAGAGAGAGAAGCCCAGAGTGTTTAGATTATTTAAGGAAGGAATTGAGCTTCACCCTGAAGATATGCCGTCGCAGTTATCGGCTAAGGGCGTAGAGATAAACGACTGCGAGCTAGATATCGTATCTGCTGATGGCCAGATCCGACATGTACTTGGCAATGCGAGACCTTTGCGTGATGAGCAGGGAAACCTACGTGGATCCATTTCTGCGTTTATAGACATCACAGAGCGAAAGAAAGCAGAAGAAGCTATCAGGTTGTCAAACATTTATAATCGGAGCCTAATTGAAGCTAGTCTAGATCCTCTGGTAACTATTGGGCGTGATGGAAAGATTACCGATGTAAGCAACGCTACAGAACAAATTACAGGATATTTCAGAAATGAGTTGATTGGGACTGATTTCTCAGATTACTTTACCGAACCTGAAAAAGCCCGTTCAAGTTATCAGCAGGTATTTACGGACTGTGAAGTTAGGAATTATCCTCTAGAGATTCGACATAAAAATGGACACATAACTCCTGTTTTGTACAATGCTTCAGTTTACAGAGATGAGAATAGTGAAGTTATTGGGGTCTTTGCTGCTGCACGTGATATTACTGCAATTAAAAAGGCAGAGGAAAAAATACAGATACTAGCAAATGCTGTCGAATCATCAGAAGATGCAATTATAACTAAGTCTCTAGAGGGTATTATTACCAGCTGGAATAATGGGGCAGAGAAAGTTTATGGACATTTGACTGAAGAAGTTCTGGGAAAAAACATGTCCATACTTGAACCAGACAACACTAAAGGAGAAACAAAGCACTTAATTGAAAAGATTAAACAGGGAGAAAGGGTTCAACACTACGAAACTTTGCGGATGAAAAAGGATGGAACAATGATAAATGTTTCAGTTACTCTTTCTCCGGTTTATGATGCGTCTGGAAAACTTGTGGCAATCTCTACTATCGCCAGAGATATCACTGAGAATAAAAAAGCAGAAGAAGCTATTAGATTGTCAAATCTTTATAATCGCAGTCTGATTGAATCCAGCCTTGACCCTATGGTTACTATAGGGCCTGATGGCAAAATTACGGATGTGAATGGAGCTACAGAACAGGTTACTGGATATTCCAGAAATGAGTTGATTGGGACTGATTTTTCAGATTATTTTACCGAACATGAAAAGGCCTTTACAGGTTATCAGCAGGTCTTTATGCATGGTGAAGTTAGGGACTACCCTCTAGAAACTCAACACAAAGACGGACATATAACTCCAGTTTTATACAATGCTTCAATTTATAGAGATGAAAATGGCGAAGTTATTGGGGTCTTTGCTGCTGCACGTGATATCACAGAGCGCAAGCAGGCAGAAGAAGCCCTTAAAAAAGTACATGAAAACTTAGAAAAAATAGTTGAAGAACGTACCTCAGAGCTTGAGAAAGCTTACACTTCATTGAAAGAAAGTGAGAAAGGTCTTGCTGAAGCTCAAAAAATGGCTCATATTGGAAATTGGGAATGGGATATCGCGGCAGATAAAGCCTACTGGTCTGAGGAGATGTATAGGATTTTTAGACGAGATCCTCGGAAATCAGCACCACCTTATAGTGAATTTCTAAATTACATACATCCAAATGATCGATACTATGTGGCTAGTGCCCTTAAGAAAGCCATAAAAAGAAAAAATCATAGTATTGAATACAGGATTGTCTTGGCTAATGGGAAAGAGCGTGCAGTCCATATGCAATCTGAAGTTATTTTCGATGAAAAAAACATCCCCATCCAAGCGAAAGGAGTAGTTCAGGATATTACAGAGCGTAAAGAAGCAGAAGAAACCTTAGCAAATATAGAGATTGCTCGTAAAAAGGAAATCCATCATCGGATTAAGAATAATCTACAGGTAATATCTTCACTTCTTGATCTCCAAGCTGATAAGTTCGATAATCCGAGAGTTATTGAAGCTTTCAGGGAAAGCCAGAATCGGGTTGTATCTATGGCTCTCATCCACGAAGAACTTTATAAAGGGGAAGGAACTGATAAGCTGGACTTTTCGACATATATCAGAGAGCTAGCTGAAAATCTTTTCCAGACTTACAGCCTTAAAAGTAAAAATATTCACCTGTCAATGGAACTGGAAGAAAATGTATTTCTTAATATGGATACTGGTATCCCTTTAGGAATAATTGTCAATGAGCTTGTTTCCAACTCTCTCAAACATGCATTTCCCAGCAAAGACAGGGGAGAAATCCAAATTAAACTACATAAAGAAAAAAATGGAAAGCACAAAAAGGAATGCTATAAGGCTACAAGTTTTAGTCTTATTGTTTCAGACAATGGTATAGGCATTCCTGAAAGCATAAATATTGAAAAAGTTGATAGTCTTGGCATACAGCTGATAAACACACTTGTAGATCAGTTAGATGGGGAACTTGAACTGAAAAGAAATAACGGGACTGAATTTACTATCAAGTTTACAGTGATAGAAAAAGATAATCTGGTTCAAGTCGACTTAAAATAACAAGAGAATGGATAAAAATGTTTGATGCGAGAGGTGCGATTCGAACGCACGAACTCCTACAAGACCAAGCTCTGAACCTAGGAAAAATTTACAGTTTGAACTTGAAGTTAACGTTGCCTATTATCCAATTGTAGAAATGGATTGAATTTTGAGACAGCTTCTTACAGCAGCAGGACTTTTCGGATAGGTTCATCCTTACCAACAGGGCTCAGGCACTACCTATCTTTGTTTTGCACTCAGTAAAAGTCTTTATCCTCTTTGCCCCCTTTTCAAGGGACAGGATTGCATCTTCTCTGGTAGAGGCGCATGAAAATAAGGAAGTAAGAACCCAATCAGGCCATACATTCGTTCCCTGGGGAGGGATATCTGCGCCCTTTTCCCTGAGAATGACATCCAAGAGCTGTCTGTCTATAAAAAGTCCTCGATCCGAATAGATTATTCCTCTTGCAGCAAGGCAATTTGCTTTAGGTTTGGAAGGGAGTTCGCCTCTGAAACAGCCAATATGGGCTTCAAAAAGGTTAATATTCATTGCTTTCTCGACCGTATCAAAGCTCCCCTGGAACCTGGGATTTATCTCAAGCACTACAGGACCAATTTCTGTAACCAGAAAGTCCACCCCATTTGAGCCAAGGAGCTTAAAATCAAGTACCAGTTCTTCAGCAAGGGCTTCCATTTCCTCAGCTTGATCAGTCTTGAAAGGAGTTATGTTCCCACAATAAGCAAATGGAAGTCTTGAGAGCCAAGGTATCCCTATTAACTGCTCATTTACTGCCACTGAGAGAGCTTCTTTCGTGGTAGAAAGTAAAGAGACGCTTGAAGGAATACCTTCCAGAAAATCCTGTATAACAACTGTATCTGCCATGAATTCCAGATTCAGCCTGCGGTCATAGAGACTGCATAAATTTTCAAGGACAGACAAAAGCTCCTGTTTGTCTCTAGCAATCCTATTAAAGAGTCCTGATGTACCAAAGACAGGTTTGACAATTACCGGATATTCGATTGCATCTATTTCGTCCGGAGAATAACAATTGGGATGCGAGATACCAAGGGCTTCAAGTCTTTTTGAGAGGTACTTTTTGTTTGAAGCTTTCTGTTTATTCTCCGGACTGCTGGCAAGTACAGTGCAGGAAAAGCAG
>DASXVB010000147.1:0-13754 GCA_036504475.1 Methanosarcina sp. | reverse complement strand
AATGAAAACTAGCAAAAAAGTAGCTTTAATATTAGTAATGCTGGCTTTATTTTTAATAACTGTTTCATCTACAGCATCAGCAGCAACCCTAAATGTAGGACCTAAGGAGGAATACAAAACCATCCAAAGTGCTGTAAACGCTGCACAAGATGGAGACACTATAAAAGTTGCATATGATACATACAACGAAAACGTTGAGATCAACAAAGGGGAACTCACTTTTTTAGGAACAGAATATCCAAATGTTGACGGTTTCAATTTCAAAGGAGGAAGTGGTGAAATAAATGGTTTTACTATTCAAAAAGATGGAGTATCAACAGATTACGCAGGTGGTGGAATAATTAGAAATAACTATTTTTATAATTGTGGGATTAGTCTAAATGGATTAACGGGTGGTGCTACAATAATTAATAACCAAATAACAAATGGATCTATTAGTTTATATGACACCCGGAAAGAAAATATAACTGGTAACACAATCTCTAATTCTAGTATTGGACTATATGTAGGAGATCTGGCTTGGATTCCCACAGTTACAAATAACACGTTTAAAAATTGTGACACCGCTGTTTATCTTTATGGTTGGGAACAAGATCCAGGTAGATTGCCTTCATTTTCTGGTAACAAATATATAAATAACAAAGTTAATATTGGTTGGGGTACGAAACCTTTCTGATTTTGAGGAAAGTTATATCTCCCAATTTTTCTTTTTTATTATTGAGCCTATCCCAAAAACAATTTTATTTTCAAAATCATAAGAGTATCACACTATTGTTCTGGATCACAGACTCGACTGATTATTCCAAATTTGAGATTCAGAGAATCAATTTTGAGTTTTGGAATCAGCTCGTTAACAAAAATTGAATAGTGGTAGAAATGGGGAAACTGTGGTAATGGTTTGAAGAAAATCCTGACATGATGATAGTGGTATCCTTGGGAGTCATGATCCTGTCGCTTATTCTTGCAGCAATCTCCCCCCGAGAATTCAATTGCTATAATGATATTTGCACTGATTTTCGTATCATCCATGTTCATAGGCATACCGACCGCCTGTGCATGGATACTAGAATCCAAATGAACAGGAGCTTTTGGTGGTTACTGCGCCTCTTCGGATTTGGCATTATTGGGACAATCGTGATTATATTGCTTGAATGTCGGTCGGCAGAAGTCGACTCTTCCACGCGATAAATGCGAAGCTTCATTAAAGCATGAAGTTAACAACATCAAATATTAAGAAAGAGAAAATAATTACTAAATTAATTTAGTTTCCTTCTTTCATAATTTAATTCACTCAGTTCCTTATAAAAGCGGTCTTTATCTAGAGTCATCATTATTTTCTTATTTTCATTAGACCATGTATCTGTGCACTCTATTGAATAGTACAAGAACATATCATCAACAATTGCAAATAAATTATCAAACTTTTGGATATAATTATTACATTCATACGTTGCAAACTTTCTTTCTCCAGATAACGAATATAACTCACTTTCAATTGGTCGTTTTTCATGCATATACTCAAGGAACTCATGCTCATTAATTTCGCCGTTCTGAAAGCGATCAAATTTCTCGATTGCAACTGTTGCTATTGGAACCACTTGTTTCAATAACGAATCTGTAAATTCTAATAGCTCATTTTTAGTTCCCGAATAAGAATCGTATACTTCTCTACGGCTTTCGTATTCATTATTCCATGTAATCTTAATGTCCTCAATCTGATCATTTGATACCATTTCCACCGGACGCCATCTTTGATCAAGATAGGGAGAAAACCAGTAGCCCTTACAAAACCAGTTTACATTTACGATATCATCTAGTTTATTATAAGCAAATATCCAAACAACATCATTATTCAATCTCAAAGAAAATACTATTTCTTTTATAGCTTCTTTTATTTCACACTTGGGATGATATTTATTGAGTAAGATGTTTACAGAATGTCTTTTTATGGGTCCAACACTAACGTTATCTACATTAACAGTATCATAATTTGGTACGACGTTAACATTTTCTATTCCAATCGCTTTATATAAATCTGTATATCGATTGTTCAGGCTTTCAGATGGTATATATTTTCGATCTCTAACGGTAGCAATAAACTCCATAATATTGTTTTCAATAAGTATAATCTCCTTGATTTTTTCTTCCAAAGGTCTTACTGTTTCTCGACGATGTTCCCTTATAACTTCATCTATCAACTGTCTTTTTTCTTCCCAATATTTAAGATATGTTATCCCATCCAAGTCAAAACATACGTCGTCATCAACAATTGTTATAATTCTTTCTTTGTAGTTTGATTCTTTCATAGTTTCAATAACTTCAAACATGCAAGCTTGGGACTTTAGATACTGATCACTAATTAACATCAAAACAATGTCATGATTTCCAATACTTCTCATAAATTCTTTAAAGCTTTGGGAGCATTGTACGTCTCTTATGTCTCTTGTGACTCTAATTCCCTTTATGTAAAGTGCATTATCAACTTCATTTGCTAAATCCATGTTTTTATGGGAGTATGAAAGGAATATTTTTTTATCATCGCTCATTATATCACACTGCCGGAGTTATGCCAACAATTACTTACTTCTGAACTAACGTTAAATTTTAAATATCTCTGATATTTAATTTCCGATTTGTGTTTTTATTTGAGGTTCTTATTATCAGGTCACAGATCATAAGGAAAAGGGAAATGTCGTTTGTGACCTGTCACCGATACGCAAGGCAGTATTGATTTTAGCTTGATATCCAGTCAGGCTGCCAGATGAAGGTATAATTATCCCAACAACATTAATTAAAAAGCTTTAAATTTTTAGTATGAAGGATATAAATAGAATAAAATCGGAATTCGGATGCTGAGTGATGATAACAATGAAATATATAATCGCAATGATAAGACCGGAAAAGCTTGACAGCGTCAAAAAAGAACTTCAGGAAATTAAAGTACATGGGCTAACAGTGTCATCTGTCTTGGGATATGGTGCCCAAGGTGGACACCTGAATATTGATAGAACTGAAACTGAAAAATACGAAGCAAATCTGCTTGATAAAATAAAAATTGAAATTGCAGTAAAAGATGATTTTCTGGATACGGCAATTGAAGCAATAGAAAGAGGATCCAGAGATATAGATGGTTACATTGGAAGCGGCAAGATATTTGTGCTGTCACTAGAAAATGTAATGCGAATTCGCACTAAAGAAGTTGGAAACGATGCTCTTTAATTAACAGATTGATTATTGGCTCTGGCATTGGTCATAGACAAAAAGAGAATTTATGCTAACTTTATGCCCTGCGCAGGGATTGCTTAGATGAGTCACTGGTTAGGCGGAAATTCTCAGTTATCCAGTGACCACCTTTGCCTTGTGCAAATCACAGAATAAGTGCAAACAATACATGATGTCACCTGATACTATCTCCCTAAATCTCCAGAAAATCTCCCAATTTATAATAATCATAATCATATACAATAGACATTAAAGGAGTGAACTTGAACAGTCTTTTGGCAGCGTAAAAGTCTTCTTTTGTTGCCACAAGCCATCCATCTTCGTTGATTTATCTTTGTTTGAAGTTGAACATTGCGTATCCAACTATCATGTCAAAGAGCAAAGGATGTATCCTGTTGTTATTATAGTTCAATATTTCGATATCATCAACAAAAGGGATACATACGTTGAAAGTTTGTTCCTTCAATTTTGCAAATATGCGTCTGCAGACAGGAACATTGAACATCACCGCGTTTTTGTAAACAATCAGTTTTCAATTTTTTCTGCTTTAAGTAAATGAGATATTTTGATGCTTATTTACATCTGTTTCTAGTTTTTTGAAAACGATTAGGTATTTTGTGATATTTTTTTCTCAAAAAGATAGTTGATTTCTGCTCATATTCGGTGATCAAGTCGTCTGATATTTAATTTATCTACTATGTAAAGGTCTGCATCCCTAAAAGATAATTATTTGCAGTTACGTGACTAATTATGTTATCTAACTATTGAATGATTAAAGAGTCCTCGTTCAGTTAAATAAATTCATACTATTGCCACACTTTCGAGATATATTACATTTTGCGATGAATTATTGCAGGATATGTGAAAATTGAATCCCAGATGAACCTGAGATAGAAATTCAGGGAAATATTCAGGATCATGAGTATCGGACTGAGATTGAAGGAGCGTGCATTGCAGAAATCTCAAAAAATGGTTCCACATCCGGGATACTTATGGAGTGAAAAATGAGCTTGGAAAGGACGATACACTCATACACTCATCTTGGCGATTGCAGCTGCACTCGATCAAATGGCACATGAAGACTTAGTTCTACCTTAGAAAAATCCGGGAGATTTGGAGGTATGAAAATATAAACTCAAATGATCACTCAATACCAGCTAAAATTTTACTTTATAGCGCCGCTGCCGTTATCCTGACAATCGGAATGCGGGAAATTGCATCAATACTTACAACCGTTTTTTTCTCTGTATTTGCCGCACTGATATTTACTCCACTTGTTCGCCGGCTAAAACAAAAAGGGATTCCAGGCGGATTGAGTGTTATTCTGGTAATTTTACTGTTTACTTTAATTATGCTGGTTCTCGGGGTAATAGTTGTTAAAGCAGCAATGCAATTTGGAAGTCAGATTCCGATCTATCAAGCCCAGTTGACCGAATTCATGAATAGTTTTACAAAGCATATCCCTTCATATGAAGGATTTTCCATACAGTCAATTCTACGTAGTATCGTATCAATAACGATTTCTCTCATGGCAAACATCGTTAATGGGATTGTGAACGCCGGAACAACAGCCGGAATCGTCATAGTCACAGCAGCATTTTTGCTAATAGATGCCGCCAATGCTCCTGAAAAAGTGGACTCGGAAATTGGAAAACAATCTGAACTCCGCTTACGGCTTAGTAAATTTAGCAAGAAGCTGGTAAAATTCATTGTCATAAGAGCAGAAATAAATCTTATAACTGGTATTGCAATCGCTCTCCTTCTCTTTATCGGAGGCATCGACTATGCTATTCTCTGGGGAGTCCTCATATTTCTGTTAAGTTATATCCCCTATATTGGTCTGGTCATAGCTTCTGTTCCTCCCATAATGCTTGCACTTTTTAAGTACGGGCCTCTAGGTGCTCTCGCAGTAATTTTAATTATCTTTGCTGTTGATGCACTTGCAGAAAATGTTCTTTTCCCGTCACTTATGGGAAAAGGCCTGCAATTATCTCCTGCTTTTTTATTTCTTGCTCTTCTCTACTGGAATTTTGTATTTGGACTTGGAGGTGTACTGCTTTCCATACCGCTTACAATAGTTTTGAAGATTATACTTGAAAGCTTTGAGGAAACAAAATGGCTGGCCAGATTAATGGGCCCAATTGAAGATACTGAAGAAGCTTAAGAAAACGACTTGAAATTTAAGAATATAATTTCTGTGAAATAACCTTCTGTGAAGGCGAGAAAAGTTCGAAACCGGATAAACTCTGTAGCCTGGACAAATGAATGTTTAACGATGTTGAAATCTTAGTTCAAACTGCGTGAGTCTATTATAATATCCATCGAATCAAAATATGAATAAGAAAAGACGAAAAGAAGAATTAAATCGAGAAATTAATGAAAAGATTTGAAAATTTTCTGCAAGGAATAAAAGGCAGAGGTAAATCAAAATCCATGCTTATAACCTCTAGAAACAGGATTTCCAATACCTTAATAGATAATTGATCTATCACCAAGCTACCTTATATCCAAAAACCGTTTCCTGGCATCCTTGACACAGCCCAGAACTCTTAAATTCCTTGACAAATACTTCGTTTCGGAATTCGTCTTCGTCTACTCTTTCCGCACATAACGGACATACACATTTTTCAACCATCGCAACTTCTCGCCGAAATCCTAGTGATTTTAGAAAGTTCTTTTTTTCCATGTCCATGTATATCAACTCTACAATTCAATGATGCAGTATGCTGCTTCTATGTAACCACCCAAAAATAAGAAGCAAACACAGGTGGTTAATTTTTCTTAGCTCAAATGCTTTTCAGCATACGTCAGCAAACAATTATGACTGCAATGCTTGCAGTAATGTTTCTATTTTTGTTTTAGGGATTTTGTTCGCGAATTTTCATAATACAAAAGTAGTCTAGGGTTCTTCTAATTGTTTCAACGTTTTTTTAATGGATCTTATTCGCGTTATATGATAATCTACAGATACTAATATAAATTTATTGGTTTTTTAAGCCCTTACTTTATATAATCTCAAATTAACTCTTAAAGTCTCGGGTCTAGTTTAGCACTTTTTATTTATAGTTGTTTTGAATAACCATATAATTTATATCTATGTTTCTTTCTGCTATTGAAAAAGCCTCTCGGAAATGTGAAGAAAAATCATCTGCTGGCAAACATTTTGGTTGAATTCTTTTTTATATAACAATTAATATAATACCAAATGAAAGGGGGAAATAGGCTAAAAGGTAGCAACTACCTAATTTTAAAGATGTGAGCTTATGAAAGAGGTCCACTTGATATTAAAGAATATATAATCGGTAGAAGTATCGGTTATCCTGCGACAGAAAATCTCTTACAGGCTTGCTGAAGGAAATCAGGTAATGACTTTCAGGATCTTCTGAAAGGAATACCTGAAATAGAATCTAACATACCTGGCGAAGTTACAAGAGAATTGAACTCTTGGAAAGCCAGCGTACTAGAAAATAAACAAGATCAAACTACTGAACTTATAAATAACCTTTAGTTCAAATAAACTTGTTTAGAGAGCACGTTATTTCGTAGAGAATAAATTATAAAACTTAGACAACAAAAACTAGTCCTTCGTTAACAGACTGTCTATTTTAGCTGAATTTTTGTTAAAAGTAAAGAGTTAAAAGTTCTGGATCACAAAATAGTATTCGTGATTTCACTGGATGAAAGATAGGAACTAAATGGCTCTCACCTTGAAATCTATATCCATATAGGGTTCATATTCCCAGCTGTTAATTTATACTGAATTGGTGAGACGGGCCTCGATTTAAATGGTATAAAAGAAGGAGGGAAGAAATACCGAAATGCAATCGAATTGCAGACTTATTATAGTGGAAGGTCTGGACTTCATATACGTCTCAAAGGAAAAATTTACTTAGCCTAGTTACAAAAAGCGCAGTAGAAGGGCAAGAAGATGAAAATAAAGATAAATCATTAAAAAGTTACTATAAAAACTTAATATGTTGCCTTTTTTAATTTATATTAAGTTCTAATGTGGAGATGGGGGTATTATTTGACTGACAGAGAAAGAATAACTTCAAAACTAAAAGTTGCAGAAGCTGATCAAAGAGATGTTGGAAAAGGCATTGTTCGGGTGGACGATAGTTTCAGGGAAAAACTGGGTCTCAAGCCCTTCGATGTTGTGGAAATCAAAGGTGGAAAATCGACTTCAGCCTTGATAGGGCGTCCATATCCCAGCGATTCTGGTCTAGATATAATCCGTATGGATGGGCTTATCCGTACTAATGCAAAGACCAGCATAGGGGAGTACGTGGACATTCGCAAAGCCGACTGGAAAGAAGCAAAGAGTGTGACTCTTGCTCCTGTAACCAAGGGTATACAGATCTATGCTCCCAGTGAGACTCTTAAAGCCATATTTATGAATCGTACGGTTTCAAAGGGAGACTTCATTTCTACCACAAGCTTGAGGCGGTCTCGGGAAAGAGAGACTTTCGGTAAAGGAGTTATGTTCGAAGATTTTTTCCAGGATTTTTTTAGTCCAGGTTTGGGGCAATCGTTTGGACTGGGAGAAATAAAACTGCAGGTAATCTCCACTTCCCCCACAGGGATAGTAAAGATTACAGATGCGACAGAGATTGAACTTTTACCAGAAGCTGCTGAAATAACCCCGGAACAGAATGTTCCTACTGTTATGTATGAGGATCTGGGTGGAATTAAAGACGCTATCGCCAAAATAAGAGAAATGATAGAGCTACCTTTGAAGCACCCTGAGCTTTTTGACAGGCTCGGAATCGATGCTCCAAAAGGAGTACTACTTTACGGGCCGCCTGGAACAGGCAAAACGATGCTTGCAAAAGCAGTTGCAAACGAGTCCGATGCTTATTTTATCTCTGTCAATGGTCCGGAAATTATGTCTAAGTACTACGGAGAATCAGAAAAGGGGATAAGAGATATCTTTGAAGAAGCAGAGAAAAACGCTCCTGCAATCATTTTCCTTGACGAAATAGATTCCATTGCTCCTAAAAGGGCTGAGGTAACTGGAGAAGTAGAAAGGAGAGTTGTAGCTCAACTCCTTTCCCTGATGGATGGGCTTAAAGCTCGCAAGAATGTGATTGTGATAGGGTCAACCAATCGTCCAGAAGCAATTGATATGGCACTTCGTCGTCCTGGTAGATTTGACAGAGAAATTGAACTGAGGGTTCCAGATACCGAAGGAAGGCTTGAGATTTTCCAGATTCACACTAGAGGCATGCCCCTTTCCGAGAATGTAAATCTCATGGATTTTGCTCAAATAACGTATGGGTTCGTGGGAGCTGATATTGCTGCGCTTTGCCGGGAAGCAGCAATGAGTTCCTTGAGACGGATTCTACCGAAGATTAACCTCAATGAACCTGAAATTCCAAGCGAGATCCTTGACACACTTCGAGTCACAAGGGAAGATTTTGAAAATGCCATGAAAGATGTCCAGCCATCAGCAATAAGAGAAATCCTTATCGAGATTCCTAACGTGAGCTGGGAAGATGTAGGCGGCCTGGAGGAAGTAAAACAACTTTTGAAGGAGGCTGTAGAGTGGCCCCTTAAAAGTCCGGAATCATACAGGAATATAGGAGTTGAGGCTCCCAAAGGAGTACTTTTATATGGTCCTCCCGGCACTGGAAAGACTCTCCTTGCAAAAGCCATTGCCCATGAGTCCGAAGCTAACTTCATTACTGCAAAAGGAAGTGACCTGCTTTCCAAGTGGTACGGAGAGTCCGAAAAGAGGATTGCCGAAGTCTTTACACGAGCAAGGCAGGTTGCTCCATCTATTATCTTCTTGGACGAACTAGATTCTCTTGCGCCTATTCGCGGGGCTTCCGCAAGTGAGCCTCAGGTTACAGCTAGGATCCTGAATCAGCTTCTTTCCGAGATGGACGGGCTTGAAGAACTCAGGGCTGTGGTAGTAATAGGTGCAACCAACCGCCCTGATATTATAGATCCAGCTCTTCTAAGGCCTGGACGCTTTGATGAGTTAATTCTCGTTCCTGTTCCGGATGCGGGAGCTAGAAAGGAAATTTTTAAAGTTCATATCGCGAAAATGTCACTTGCGGAGGATGTTGATATTGACAAGCTTGTTTCCCTGACAGACCAGTATACAGGAGCTGATATTGCAGCTGTGTGCAAAAAAGCAGGAAGAGACGCACTTCGCGAGGATCTTCACGCTAAAGAGGTAAAGCAGAAACATTTCCTGCAAGCGATTACTGAAACTGGACCTTCGGTCACTCCGGACACAATGAAATATTATCAGGCTGTACAGAGTGGCCTGAGAAAAAGACAGTCAAAAGAAATAGAGACTCCTTTTTATACGTGAGTGGGAGACGGGATTTAATCTTCTTTTTCTTTCCTCTTCTTTTTTCGTTTACGTCCCTCAAACTTTTTTGTAAAAAGTTGTCGTTTCAGAGGCTGACATATTTAAAAATTTTTAGTAAATAACAGATTAGGGTCCTTCCAAATTAGTTCTAAAACTGAGGGTATACAATACTTATTTTGGACAACAGATATGCATTTAGAGTTTCCCCAATTAAGGTATACTCTAAAAATCAATTTTTTAGATAAATAATCTCTAATAATCTTTTAAATTAAGTATAGAGCGAGATAAATACTTTATTCTTTTACAATTTATGTTTATTTATAAATAAGGCATTTGATATCATTTTCATTCATAAGAAATTCAATGCTAAAAGCAAGGAAAAAATAAACGTTTAATTTTCCGATTGAAGTGCCTAAGTCCTTTAAATTTCAAATAAACTGTTTAATAACTGTACCTTAATTGGGGAAGGACTGACACTATATTTAATTGGGCAAATAAGGATTAATATCCCTTAAAAAATTAATCATCTTTCAAGGGGTCTAAACAGATATAAAATGCTCTAAAAAATCCAGAAAGTATATATGAAAATCAAAACTTGGCTAGTTAATTTAGCAATCTTAATATTTATTCTCGTTTCCGGTTGCATGGAAAAGCTCGAGTGAACTTATGTATATGGGTAAAGAATATAATTTTCCCGATATAAGAGAATTAGTCAAAGAATATAGTTACGCTCCCCATATTAAAAGTCGCGGAGAAGAAAACATAAGAATAGAAATACCAGATTTTAGGGTAAGAAGAGGGGTTGTCGAAAGGATACATTCCTGGATACAAACAGATTCAGAAGACTGATTGTAAGATGGGAAAAGAAAATTGAGAATTACCTTGCTATGCTTCATTTAGAATGTGCGTGGATAACATTCAGAGTAGCAGGATTTTTTGGATAGGTTCTTATTGGACGAGCTTGTTTCAAAACTACTTCCAACCTCTCTGAACCAATATTTTAGAGTAGAGAAACAAGATAAGTAAAACTAAATGGAATATCTGCTTTTGGTCAAAAACAGAAATAGTCGGAATTTTGAAACTGGCTCGTTATTAAAAATCGATTACTTTCATTTGTTTATATGCTTCTTTTTCTTCCTGGTTTCCCTGATTTTCAACATAGTTTTTGACAACATCGGAAATTGTTCCATCTCCTACAGTTCCAATGTAGCCTCTATCACTCCAAAGTCCACCACCCTCAAAAGCTGTTTTTTGATTTCAGAGTATTGATTAAAAATTTGTCTTGCTGTAATACATTTTATAGTTTGGGCTTTGTAGAAATCCTCAGAAGTGACTAATCTCCATTTATTTGAACTGAATGAGTAATCTCTTTTTACATATTTAATTTCAGCTTCTTGAAGCTGGTTTAGAGAGGTTTTCTACAAAGCCCTTTTTATCATTATTACTTATAAGAAAAACTTTATGATTATAGTTGCCTATATAAATCCGTAAAATTCATATAACATCCTTAGGGGGATAATTCTATTAATAAGGATCAACGAAAAGTTCAGTTTACCGGGAATTCTACCTATATTGTTTCTCTCCCAATAAAATGGATACGAGATATAGGGCTTCAGGTAGGGGATACACTTACTCTCACACCCATGCCTAACAAAACCTTGCATATCTCTTACAGTGCAATCTCAAAGGAACGTGCTGATCATAAGGTCATGATAGAATACAGTCACTCAGACAGTGCGGAAAATAACTTCAGAATTCTTATTTCTAATTATCTTGCAGGCTATGATATTATAAAACTGACTTCCATAAAAGGTTTCAGTGCTTATGACCGCAAATATATCAAGGATTCGGTGCGTCAAAAACTGATAGGGCTTGAACTTATGGAAGAATCAAGGACTGAGCTAATCTTCCAGTGCCTCCTTAATTACAAAGACCTATTCCTTAGCCGGGTAATCAAAAACATGTACGGTCTTGTACATTCCATGCTTGAAGATTCTATGAAAGCTTTTCGAGATTGCAATGTAGAAATTGCTGAAGATGTTATCCAGAGAGATGATGATGTGGATCGTTTTTATTTTCTCTCTGTTCGCCAACTTAATGCTGCAATTGAAGATCTCGAGCTCTCTAATATGATAGGAATCCGGCATCCCCAAGAATGCCTTGAGTACAGATTGATTATGAAAATAATTGAGCGTATAGGAGATCATGCAGTAAGAATAGCTGTAAATGTCCAAAGAATGGATTCTGCAGTTAACCTTGATAACCCGATTTTCAAGATGGCTGAGCGCTCCCTCAATGTATTCAGGAGTTCAATTGACTCCATAGCACAAGAAGACCTGCAGACTATCAACAAAATTGTTGAAGAAGCCAAAAATATTTCTCAGTATGGAGTTTCTCTGGAGTCACAGAAGGCGGGAAATACAAATAATGTTGAAATTAGCATGGTTCTGGAGAGTCTCAGGAGAATAGCTGAATATAGCGGCGACATCGCAGAAGCTTCAATCAATATGAATGTAAAGATCTAAATCTTAGATACTTAATGTATAAACTAGATAAACTAGATAAACTAGAGATATAACTTTTAATTTGCAAAATCTCTTAATTTGTTATCCTTTTTTCCCAATTTATTAAGTCAAATACCCCGCTAGCTTGCTGCGGGGATGGAAAACTTCCCCTGTAACAGTTGATAATAATATGATTCTCAATTCCGTTTTTTATTGTTAACTTCTGCTCAAGCTAAATTGTTTAGGGCTATTATAATTTTTGTAAAATATATTTAGGTTTTTTTCTTTATTTAATCCTTTATTTTAAAACCTAACCCCAACATTAAAACGTGACTCTCAAACCTTAAAATTTAGCTAATATTAAAATTTAAAACCTTTCTTAAGCTTTACCTGACCCCCAGAAACCAAATGTTTCCAAACTTTAACCCTTTCAAGTCTTCAAGAATTGAACATTGTTTATAGATCGACGTTTCAGAGATCAATAGATTGATAAAGTGGGACAACTTCAATTAAATTCCGCGATACTAAACAATGAGTCAGAGACGAGCAGCAGTTGAGTGCTACCCTCAAGTTTCTTTCGATTATCTGTAGAGGAAATGATTCATAATGTCAAGCAAGACAACATTCGAAATAGAAGACAAATGTCTTCCACCTTTCTTCATGAAGCAGAAGGTTTCCATTGAAAAAGGAGAGGGAATTTATGTGTGGGATGAAGAAGGGAAGATGTATATTGATTTCACAGCAGGTTGGGGTGTAACATGTATTGGTCATGCAAGCCCAGTTATCACTGATGCCCTGATTGATCAGGGAAGAAAGATAATTCAAAACCCCAATTCAGGACTTACATATTCACCGGTACGTGCGCATCTATTGTCCTTGCTGGCAGAAATTCTGCCTTCCAATCTTACAAGAGCATTCTTCACAAATAGCGGAGCTGAAGCAAACGACGCTGCTATTAAGCTTGCTCGAAAGGTAACAGGCAGACCCGATATAATTTCTACAGATCAAAGCTTTCATGGGCGTACGATCAGTACAACATCTGCTACAGGTCAGGCCAAGCATAGGGATAGGTATAGTCCTCTGATGCCTAATTATCGATTCGTTCCCTATGATGACCTAGAGGCTATGAAACGTTCTCTGGATGAGAATGTTGCAGCAGTGATTCTTGAACCTATTCAGGGAGAAGGTGGAGTTCATATACCATCTGAAGGGTACCTGAAAGAGGTAGATAACCTATGTAAGAAGAATGGAAGCCTGTTGATCGTGGATGAGATCCAAACTGGCTTTTTTAGAACAGGACCAGCCTTTGTTACAGGTTCCTGTGGTGTTAAAGCAGACTTTATGACAATGGCAAAAGGAATTGCTGGTGGTTTTCCATTTGGTGCTTTTGCCTTATCTGAGACTGTCGCAAAGAAGCTAGAAATAGGAGATCATGGAGGTACATACTGTGGCAACCCGCTTGGGTGTGCCGTTTCTTACGCAGTGATAAAATACCTGATAGAAAACAACATTTCCCAAAATGTAGAAGAAATGGGTTGCTTTGCCCTGAAAAGAATGAATTTATGGTCGAAAATTTACGAGAATTTAATTGCCGATATACGGGGAAAAGGACTTCTTATTATGATCGAGTTCCAGAGCGAAGATATCGCTACAAATGTCAAAAATGAATGTTTGGCAAAAGGTTTATTTGTCACTCAAACTCAGGG
>DASXVB010000146.1:0-1816 GCA_036504475.1 Methanosarcina sp. | reverse complement strand
GTATTTCAGACTTTTAAGTGAAAACGGAATTTCATCCTGCCTTTATAAGAAATTCACAGCACTCATTCTTGTTTCCTATAGTCTTCAGCGCCTCTACGCTGAAGTCAGAGTCTACTTTCAAAGTTATATTTGAGAATATTTTCCGGGTCAAAGTACACAATATAGGGTTTCTACGGGCTTCTTCTCCTTTCCAGGGACACTTTGTTCCCTTTACTATACATGAGCTTTCGTTTTCACCTCTTTCAAAGGAAAAGCTTCCACCCAGCTGGTTCATTATATCGGCACAGACTTCACCTGCATAAGCGAAGTCAAGTTCCCTGTTCTCAAGGTTATATATGTCAAGTAATGTTTTTTCAACCATACTTGTCATCTGGTTAATTACGACCTTCTTCTCTTCATTGGAAACAACTCTAAGCAGAGTGGGAATTATTGCAGTAAGGATGTTCTGTACCCGGTTTTTTATTTCAAGACTGTTACGGTCAGCTAATAGCCGGTCATGCATGCATTTCACTTTGAGCATAGACTTTACTCTTATTTTGAGCTCAAGCCTGTTTATGGGTTTTGTAAGGAAATCATCAGCTCCAGCTTCAATTCCTTTTATCCTATCTTCAAGTTCGGAAAGAGCAGTAAGCATCAAAACTGGAACAAACTGGGTTTCTGGATTGTTTTTGACAATTTTGCAGACCTCATACCCGCTTATTTCAGGCATCATGACATCCAAAAGGATCATATCGAGCTTTTCTTCCTTCAATTTCTGGAGAGCTTCCTTTCCACTACTGGCAGTAATAACATCATAGGATTCCAATGAAAGGTAAGCTTCTATAAGCTCTACATTCTCAGGCATATCATCGACAATCAAGATTTTTGGTTTGCTTTTTTCATTAAGCAAGATTTCCTCCCCCTGACTCACGAATCGTTATTCCTTCGGATGTGATTTCAAAAAGAGACATCTCCGGAGAAATAGGGGTACTGCGCATCTTGGGGATGCTCAGATAGCGTTCCATTTTTCCAAGATAAGAATTTTCTCTTACTAGGAGGCGGATAGACCCATAAACTGAATACTCAGCAAGCTGGTGAGTTATGTTGTATGCAGACTCGTCCATAATTAAAAGAGCAGTACAGCCCTTTTTTCTCACCAAGTAATTTAGGGCATCAAACTGATCTCTAAGCTTCTTTGTAGATACTCTAAGAGCAAAGGTGCCTATATTATCTATAACAAGACATTCAGTTCCTTCACGTATTAGTTCTATAAGATTAGGAATTTCAATATCCAGACCTTCAGGCTTGAACCCGTATCTAGTCTGCCCTATCATTTCCGAGCGATTCTCAAGGATATTCTCCATGATAAGCTGTCCGCTTTTATAATATGGTGTAAGGTCGTGTCCTAAAAGACTTGCTTGGTAGAGGATATCCTCAGGAGTTTCCTCAGTTGCAATAATCATGCATTTTTTGCCTTCAAGACAGTTCCTGTAAATGAAATGGATTCCGAAGATTGTTTTTCCGCTTCCTGCTATACCTGTTATAAGGGTTGCTTTATTTGCAGGATAACCCCCACTCAGCTTTCTATCAAGCTCCTCTATGCCTGTTGAAATCCTCTCCATTTTTGTAAATCCTCACTCTTTTTGTATTTCATCTTTACAGCTTCCCCTACGTGAAGTTATATAAGAGGCTGTCTTAAAATTCAAATCATTTCTACATTTGGATAGTTATTATTGTTGATCTCAAATTCAACCGTATATTTATTACATCGGGCTTATTCGCTCTAGATACGAAATCAAATACATTAAGCCTCATTGCGAAAATTTACACATTCAAC
>DASXVB010000145.1:0-9794 GCA_036504475.1 Methanosarcina sp. | reverse complement strand
TGGAAACAGGGGACAACAGTTTGACTTTCGTATTCATCAGGAGCATGGCTTTAAATAATTTCATTCCTAATATTCTTACTCAATGCTTTTTAATTTTCGCGAAAAACTGAATTCCAGCAAATTTCTGGTTACTGCTGAAGTCTCCCCTCCTAAGGGCACAAGATTCTCAGCACCTCTCGAAGATGCTCACCAGCTCAAAGGTGTTGTAGACGCTATAAACGTTACGGACAATCAGTGTTCAATTATGCATATGAGTTCCTTGGCTTTTAGTAAGCTTCTACTTGATGAAGGACATGAGCCCATTATGCAGCTCACCTGCCGGGATAGGAATAGGATTGGTCTTCAGTCAGATCTTCTTGGAGCGTATGCTCTGGGTATCCGAAATATCTGCTTGATGACAGGGGATTTTCCTTCGTGCGGAGATCACCCTGGTTCAAAGCCCGTATACGACCTTGATTCCGTACAGCTACTGCAACTTGTCCGGAAGCTTGACTCAGGTATCAATTTTGCAGGAAATAAACTGGACGGCGGCACTTCCTTCTGTGTGGGCGCTGTTTCTGGCGTAGATCCTGAAAAACCTCTGCAACTCATAAAACTTGAAAAGAAAGTCAGATGTGGGGCTGACTTTATCCAGACTCAGGCTGTCTATGATGTGGGTATGTTTGAGGAGTTCATGGAGGCGATAAGCCACCTTGAAGTACCTGTTATTGCAGGTCTGATTCCTCTTAAGTCCTTTAGTATGGCCGAATTCATGAACAAGAATATTTCAGGAATTCATGTACCTGAAGAGACCATGTTCCGTATAAAAGATGCCCCTGATCCAGTCGAAGAGGGTCTTTCCATAGCTTCAGAGACTATAAAAGAGCTTATGAAATTTTCAAGAGGAGTTCATATTATGCCTGTAGGCTCTCATAAGAACACCCCAAGATTGCTTTCTATGGCTGGAATTTCCAGGAATTAATTTCGGTAGAGATAAAATACTCTCTACACCGAAAGAATTTCTTTTTCCTCTTTTTCATTAAGGTCTCATGCTTCCTTGTATTCTGTCCCTGAGTCTTTTATTTTCTTTGATAATTTTGCTTGCAGATCTTCTCGTATCTTTTTTGGAGTCTTTGGATACATTTATCAATATCTTCTGGTATTTTACGATTTGATTTTCATCTATTTTTTAATTCAGTAAACCAAGCTAATCATTAGCTTTTAAAGGCAGCAGAATATGAGTTCAGAAAACATTTCCATCCAGATGTTTGGGATTAAGACCCCTATTATCAGGGAAGGAGACGATATAGTAAAGATTTTAGAGCTGGCTTTAGAGGAAGCAGGTCTTGTCCCGGTTGATGGGGATATTTTCGTGCTTGCCGAATCTGCGGTTGGCACGGCGGAAAGAAGAATTGTCAAGCTTGCAAACGTCACTCCAGGTGGAAGGGCAAAGGTGCTTGGGGAACTATACGGGATCGATCCCAGGGAAATGGAACTCGTGCTTCGGGAATGCGATGAAATTTTTGGGGGTGTTCCTGGAGCTGCCCTTACAATTACAAAAGGCGTTCTGGCTCCGAATGCAGGTATTGACGCTTCCAATGCTCCTGAAGGCCATGTGATCCTGCTTCCCGAAGACCCGCGAAAAAGTTCGGAAAAGATCCGGAAAGAGCTTGAACAGCGTTATTTATGCAAGCTAGGGGTAATAATAGGGGACAGTAGGACCCAGCCACTCAGGCTTGGCTGTTCGGGAATTGCGCTTGGAGTTTCAGGCTTTCTGCCGGTAGAGGATGCACGAGGAACTAACGATATTTATGGGAAACCCCTTCGTATTACATATAAAGCTGTAGCAGACAACCTTGTTTCTGCCGCCGAACTCCTTATGGGGGAAGCTGGAGAAAGAGTTCCCTGCGTACTAATTCGTGGGGCTCCTGTAAATCTGGTAAGTGAATCTCCAGATATGCCGACAATCTCAATGGAAGGCTGCATGTATTTCGGCAATATTATTAGAGGCAGGACCGGGAAAAATGAATGATTCTTTAATAAATTCAAGTTTAACGATGCTCTTTCTTACAAATACGTTTACAGTAAAACTATCAGCTTTGAGATAAGCGTTATATATTTTCGAAGATAATATATACAATTACTTGAGTCCCGACCCTGCATTTAGTAAATTCAGCTTTCAGGTTGCCTATCATCAGGATTGGGTTTCCGGAAGCTTTATCGTACAGCTTCCGAAGGTAATAAATGTACGATTCTTCTGTATGCTTCCCGGAGTGGATTAAATAAAAATAGAAAGTATTAAGACGTTTAAAAATATAAAGGTGATTTTATGAAACCAATTTTATTGGACTTTTCCGCAACGTGGTGTGGACCTTGCAGGATGCAAAAACCAATTCTCGAAGAGCTTGAGAAAAAGTATGGGGATAAGGTTGATTTCAAGGTTGTCGATGTGGATGAAAACCAGGAAATGGCCTCCAAATATGGCATACACGCTGTCCCAACACTGATTATTCAGAAAGACGGGGCTGAAGTAAAGCGCTTCATGGGTGTCACTCAAGGTAGTGTATTGGCGTCGGAACTCGATAAAATCCTCTGATCCCAGCTTTTCTTACAAAAAACGCCCAGGGTTCCAGAAACCTGGGGCTAATAACCTTTTTCCATACTGGATTTTAAGCTTTTTTCGTAATTTATATGAATGGAAACTTTTATATTTCTAGACTTATCATGCCTTCACGAAACTTTTATTTCCTTTATAAGTAAGTTTTAGTTCTTCTATTAAGAAAGCTCTTCAATAGCTTTTTTTACTCATAGCTATTCACTGCTGATTATCTTTAAATAAATCGCTTAATCGAATTTCTTTATTTAGGATCTAGAGATCATAATAATTATATCAGTTTTCTAAAAAAAATTACATCAGTAAACGTGACAAAATAGAATCAAAATAAAAGATAATTTGTACTAATCGTATTCTATTCTTTTTACTTGTCTTCCTTTTTGATTAAAGAAGTATTTTGTGAATACAAAACCCATGATACTATCTAAATAATGTTAGTTGAATAGGATAAATATTTATAGTCAGTATATCGTAGTAATATCAATGTAAAAACGTAGAAAAATTTACAGTGAGATGAGAAAAACATGAAAATTCGAGTAGTTAGTTCCAGAGAAGAAATCTTTACATTAAATCCTAACGAGCGTGTTGTTCACCTGGCCTTCAGGCCATCAAACAAGGATGTGCTTGGGTTAGTTGAGACCTGCCCGAAGCTTGAGGTAATTCAGCTACCCAAATCCTATATGGCCACAGTTTCAAAATCCATAGAGATGTTCCTTCAGATGCAGAGAATTCAGTTAATTGAAGGTGATGTCTGGGGCCATAGAAAAGATATAAACGAATACTACACAATTCCGTCCTCAGTAACTGAAAAGATAAAGGAGATGAGAGCCGAAGGTAAATCCACTGAGGATATTGAAGCAAAAATCTCAAGGGAAAACATGCTTAACCCTGAAATGGTTGCTTATATCATAACCAAGGAATCCCCTGCCTGAATTTGATCAGGGTGAGCTGTTACCAGATTTTTCTGGAGATGGGCCGTAAAAATATGTTGAATCTTCTATACGGCCTAATCTCTAACTTAAATCTTACATTTTAAGTAAGCTTCTACCCAGAGAAAATAAGAAACCCTAAAGGTGTAACTGAGATCCGCTTTTATGAAGATTCATTATTTATTTAGGTTGTTTTATTATATTCCCATAAGATTTATTTTTTTGGGAGAAACTGAGGCTTCGAGGGTTGCTGTCTATTTGGCAAGTAGGTAAAAATAAACCCAAGGGCAAAAGCGGCTCAATTTTCAAATTTTCTTTTTTATCAATCAGTAATTCTAATTTTATTTTTCTTACATGAAGCTATAACAAAATCTGAAAGAATTTATTTTCAAACTGATTATTCTTCATATAAATAGGTATATTATGAATCTACAGCTTTTCCCTAACCTTAAATACCTTAAGTATTATTTCCTCAAGGATTTGCGTGATTTCTAAAAAGTTAATCGATCTTGGGGTGCTGGCGCTCAGGCAGCGTAATTCTCGCGGAACTTTTAAACCGCACATTTCTCTCCGGTTCAGGGATAATGTCGGGGATTTGCGCACTTTTTCCATTGATACCACCAGGACGGTTGGAAAACATCTCCAGCCCGATGCTTATCTTATTACCCATGCCCATTCAGACCATAACGGTAAATCGGCTATGCTCTCCCCCAATGCTGTTTGTTCGGAAAAAACCGCAGTGGCGCTTGAAATCAGGCACGACAGAAAATATGCGGGAAGCATTTGCAGGCTTGGGGATGAAATCGATATAGAAGGAACAAAGGTAAAGACCTTTCCTACGGAACATACCGCAGGTGCAACTGCTTTTTACTGGGAAAATGATGTAGGGACAAGGATTCTGGTTACAGGCGATGTCAAAGATGCAAGCAATCTTCCTCCCTGTGACGTTCTTGTTACCGAGGCAAACTATGGAGATCCGGCCGATCCCTCCTGCCATTTTGTAGATGACCTTGAAGGCATGAAATCTGCCCTTTTTAATGAAGGGCCAGTTGCCTTTGGGGCATATGAATTTGGAAAGGCCCAGCGCGCAGTTGAACTCATAAGAGGCTTTGGATATGACGGCGCCATCCATATGGAAGCAAGAACTCGGGCGCTTACCCGCAGCATGCTTGAGAATGCCGGGGAACTGGCAGCACTTGATTCTGAAGAAAGTGACGGGGTTTTCATAGTTGCTCCCTGGGACCTTGACAAACTTCCCTGGAACATGAATAAATATGTGTTAAGCTGCCGTATGGATTACCCTTATCCAATAATCAGGATAAGCGACCATCTTGATGCTTGCGGGCTTGAAAACATGGTTCGGAAACTATCTCCTGAAGTCACGCTTGTCTATCATCCAAAAGGGAACAGGCCTTCAAAATTTTCAAAATATCTAAATTCAATAGGAATTGATTCGATATCCATTGATCAGATCGGTAATGTTTTAAGCAATGAATTTATTTAAAGGTGTAAAATTCAGTCCTATTATTTAATTTAATAATTAGTTCCATTAATCTTATCTTAATGATTATCTCAAATAACCTAATTCGGAGACACTATTTCATAATTAACTTTGAGAATTTAATACTATGTCGTATTCCAAGTAATCTAATTAGAGCAGTAAATACTCAGAGCAATAAATAACAACAACTTATTTAAATAATTTAATTATAATTATTTAAATATAATGATTTTAATTTCATAGCTCAAATTAATTTCATAGCTCAAATCTGCAAAGTCAAATCTTATAATTCAGGTCCTAGTTTTAAATTAGATTAGATCCTGAATACAATTACATGCCGGAAATGTCAACTGCCATTCAGGAGAGTATACAGGTTGAGTAAGCCAAATCCGAAGTCAAAGTCCAGAAAAGAACCTGCAAAAACTACAGAGGCTGCCGTAGAGGGTTCCGTAGCGAACGTTGAGACTCCAGAAAAGAAGAATCTGATTAAGGAAAGGACACCTGAGGAAAAGCGGAAGGAGCATAGGGATGGAGTTGTAAAAACAATAGTATCTGCAGCACTTGGAATAATTGCAGGAATTTTATGTTTCAGTTTGTATGGAGCTGGGGAAGATCAGAAATGGTATGCAATACTTATGATTGTTATCGGGTTCACATATTTCATACAGAAGTTTATCTATCCTCAACTCAAAATCGATGTAAAGGAGTTCAAATTCAAAGACTGGTTTTATGTAGAGTTTATAGTCATTGATTTCTTCCTTGTTGTCTGGACTCTCCTTCTGAATTAAAACTTTCTTTAAATTTTCTTTCCTGAACTTCAAAAAGGCTTTGATAAATTATAAGACCTTTTATACAGGCTTTTTTATTACAGCCTTTTACAGTTTGATTTTATGGATTCCTATAAAATTGGTTTCTCCTACAAGTGAATTTGCCTGTTTAATTCACTATATTCATCCTTTCACTTAATTAATTTCTGGGTAATTTTCATGCCTGCTGTCGTCCAACGGTTCATATACAAGAGCAGCATTTCATAATCAGTACTGTTGCATATAGACAAAGAATTTTATTATGTACCACTATCACTATATTATCATATTGCCCTGCGTGACAATTGCTCTCTACTACAAGTAAACATCAATACTGTTACGCGCTTGGCTTAAAAAACTATGTCAGACATGCCATTTCATCTTCTCTAATAAATCAAGAAAAAACGTAATTTTCGGGGACTATTATGAGAATAGCTATACTTAATAAAGATAGGTGTCAGCCCAGACGATGCAGTAAAGAGTGCGAAAAATACTGCCCTAGGGTTCGAACAGGGGATGAGACGATTGTTTTTGAGGAGGATGGAAAACCTGTCATTTCCGAGGAACTCTGTGTAGGCTGTGGAATTTGCATTAACAAATGTCCTTTTAAAGCCATTATGATAATCGGGCTTCCTGAAGCTTTGAAAGAGCCTACCCACAGGTACGGACCAAATGGTTTTGCCCTTTTCGGGCTGCCTGTACCCAGAACAGGAAAAGTAACGGGAATTCTTGGCCCGAATGGAATAGGAAAAAGTACATCCGTTCAGATCCTTTCAGGAACTTTAATTCCTAACTTTGGACAGGAAAAAGGCGATTGGGATACTGTACTTGAACATTATTCCGGAACCGCACTTTACGATTATTTCAAAGCTGTAGTGGATGGAAAAGTCCGAGTTTCCCAGAAACCCCAGTACGTGGACCTGATCCCTAAAGCTTTCAAAGGAAAAACCATTGAACTACTTGAAAAAACCGATGATAGAGGAGTCCTTGATGAACTTATCGATTACTTGGATTTAAAAAGCGTAGTCAATAGGCATATCTCGGAATTAAGCGGTGGAGAACTACAGCGTGTAGCAATCGCAGCATGTGCGGCAAAAGATGCTCAGTTTTACTTCTTTGACGAAATAAGCCCCTATCTCGATATCTACCAGAGGATTAACGTTTCCCGCCTGATTCAGGAGATTTCAAAGGACAGAGCTGTGCTTGTGGTAGAGCATGACCTTGCAATCCTGGACATGCTCACCGACGTTATTCACATTGCCTACGGAGAGCCTGCAGCTTTCGGTGTGGTTACTCTTCCAAAGAGTGTCCGGGTGGGGATTAACCAGTACCTCAAAGGCTATCTCCCTGAAGAAAATATCAGGATCCGGCCTGAGGCAATCAAGTTTGAAGTCCATCCTCCACGAGAAGACCACCAGTTAATGTCCGCTGTCACTTTTAACGGCTTTTCAAAGAAATTTGGGGATGGTTTTTCCCTAAAAGCTACAGGTGGCAGTCTTCGGGAAGGTGAGGTACTTGGAGTAGTGGGCCCGAATGGAATAGGAAAGTCAACCTTTGTAAAAGTTCTTGCAGGGGAAATCAAGCCTGATGAAGGCGATCCAGGCATAGATGTCAAGATTTCTTACAAGCCCCAGTACATTAAAGCTGATACTCCTATTCGTGTGCAGGACTTCCTGCGTGGGATTTCCAAACATTTTGGAACCAGCTACTACGAGGTAGAAATCTCGAACCCACTCCAGCTCGACAAAATCTATGACAGCCTGCTTACGGATCTCAGTGGTGGAGAACTGCAAAGAGTTGCGATTGCAGCTTGCCTAACCCAAGAAGCTGATCTCTATATTCTGGATGAGCCTAGCGCCCACCTTGATGTAGAACAGCGTTCCATGGTCACAAAAGTCCTCAATCGCTTTGCTGAAAACAACAAGAAGACAGCTCTTGTTGTAGATCACGATATCTACATGATAGATATGTTGAGCCAGCGACTCATGGTTTTCGAAGGTAAGCCTTCGGTATATGGTGAAGCTCAAGGCCCGTTCAGCATGGAAAGCGGTATGAATAAATTCCTGAAAAACCTGGGCATAACCTTCCGCAGGGATGAAGAAACAAGGCGTCCGCGTGTAAATAATCTTGGTTCAAGGCTTGACCGGGAACAGAAAGAGAGTGGAAATTACTATTATTCGGCAGGTAATTAAATTCGGCATCAGTAAATTATGTTCAGTAAGTTATGTTCGAAAAATCTTAAAGAATCGGGTTTTCCTTAACAGGAAACTCAGGTTTTTTAAAGGTTTCTGAAGAGGTTTCTGCAGACACTATATTTTTCGATACTCGAATGCTATCTCAAAATAGTTTTTTATCTAATGTATGAGTTTTTGGTTTTCAATGAAAATAGAAAGTCTCGATCTACCCGACGAAGTAAAGCGGTTTTATGTCGATTCCGGGATTTTGGAACTTTATCCCCCTCAGGCAGAAGCCGTAGAAAAAGGGTTGCTTGAAGGAAAAAACTTACTTGCTGCAATCCCAACAGCTTCAGGGAAGACTCTCTTAGCCGAGCTTGCAATGTTGAAATCCATTCGTGCAGGAGGAAAGGCACTCTATATTGTACCTCTTAGAGCTCTTGCCTCTGAGAAGTTCAGGCGGTTCCAGGAGTTTTCGGAACTTGGAGTTCAGGTCGGTATCTCAACAGGAGATTATGACTTACGAGATGAAGGGCTCGGAGTAAACGATATTATTGTTGCAACTTCGGAGAAAACTGATTCATTGCTTAGGAATGAGACTGCCTGGATGCAGGAAATTTCAGTTGTTGTGGCAGACGAAGTTCATCTTATAGACTCACCAGATAGGGGCCCCACGCTTGAGGTTACCCTTGCAAAGCTTCGGAAAATGAATCCTTCATGCCAGGTCCTGGCGCTGTCTGCGACCGTCGGGAATGCCGACGAACTCGCAACCTGGCTGGAAGCTGAACTTGTAGTAAGCGAATGGAGGCCTACCGAACTTCTAGAAGGAGTATTCTTTAATGGGACCTTTTATTGCAGGGATAGGGAAAAACCTGTTGCGAGGTCTACAAAAGATGAAGCTATAAACCTTGTACTGGATACTCTCAGGGAAGGCGGGCAGTGTCTGGTTTTTGAAAGCAGCAGAAAAAACTGCATGGCCTTTGCAAAAAAGGCAGCTTCAACCATCAAAAAGACACTTTCTACAGAAGAGCGGGAACTACTTGCAAAAATTGCAGACGAGATCCTTGAAAACAGTGAAACCGATACTTCAACGATACTTGCAGCCTGCATCCGCTCAGGAACGGCTTTTCACCATGCAGGTCTTACCACGGCCTTAAGAGAGCTAGTGGAGGACGGTTTCAGGGCAGGAAATATTAAGCTGATTTCAAGCACTCCTACTCTTGCAGCCGGGCTCAACCTGCCTGCACGGCGTGTGATTATTCGAAGTTACCGACGTTATTCCTCTGAAAACGGGATGCAGCCTATTCCTGTGCTCGAGTATAAACAGATGGCAGGTAGGGCAGGCAGGCCGAGGCTTGATCCATATGGGGAAGCTGTACTTGTTGCAAAATCATATAATGAATTTGTTTTCCTTTTTGAGAAATATATCGAGGCTGATGCCGAAGATATCTGGTCCAAACTCGGTACCGAAAATGCTCTCAGAACCCATGTGCTCTCTACAATCTCCAACGGTTTTGCGCGGACCTATGATGAACTAATGGATTTTCTGGAAGCAACATTTTTCGCTTTCCAGTACTCGAACTTCGGGCTTTCTACGGTTGTGAATGAATGCCTTGACTTTTTGCGCCAGGAAGAGATGCTTGAGAAAACCAATGCGCTTGAAAACACTGACGCTCTTATTCCTACAAACTTCGGGAAGCTTGTCTCAAGGCTTTATATCGACCCTCTCTCGGCCGCTCGCATCGCAAAGGGTCTGAAAGAAGCAAAGAGCCTGAGTGAGCTTACTCTGCT
>DASXVB010000144.1:0-12981 GCA_036504475.1 Methanosarcina sp. | reverse complement strand
TACGTCTGCCATAGTTTTTATTCCTCCGTGTATTTTCTTAGATAACCAAATGGATTGAATTTTCTGCCCCCGCCTTCATAGAATTTTCCAAAGAATTCTACATACTGCAACCTGAGTGCGTGCAGACCGGGAGCGATAATACTCAAGGCAGTGTTAAGAGCATGCCCGAGTATGAACACGATTATTGCACCTATTGCTGCGATACCTATCTTAGAATGGTCAGCCCAGATCATTTTAAAAGCAATATCATTGACCGTTGATGCGATGTAAATCGAAGACAGACCAACTGCTATAATACGGGCATAAGATAACGCGTTACCCATAAGAGATGGCAATTCGACTATACCAGCAATACCCTCACCCATAGCGAGGAATACTACTCCGAGAAGAAGAATAATAGCACCGACATAAGTCAGTCCAGAAATACCACCTAAATAGCCGATAGCTGCAACGAGCACACCAAGCTCAATAATTATCCAACTGCCTTTTTCCAGAACTGCCATCTTTGTTCCATGTTCCTTGGAAACATTTATAAAACCGAGAATATACCCAAGATTTAGATGGATCAGTCCTACAAAGATAGATACTGCAATCATGGTCATTACCATGTGAGCCCTATGAACCGGGAATGTGAATTCTTCGCCGGAAAGACCTGGGAACAGGACAACTGTGTTCCAGAAGGGTATTAAACCTTGAACGGTTGTGCCTTCCATATGCGTAGTCGCTAGCGGGAATCCTAGGAACTCACCATAAATAATACCAAATATAAATGCTGATATTTCACTATATATCAAAATATTCATTAAAGGCTTTACTGCATCTGATTTTATAAGTGATTTAATCGCCAGCGCCATTGCTCCCAGAATAATTGCATACCCAATATCTCCAAGGATCATCCCGTAAATTAATGGGAACGCAATGAATATAATTGAAGTGGGATCGATTTCGGTATATTTGGGCCTAGAGTACAGTTCCATGATCTCCTGCATTGGTTGTGCTAGTTTCGAGTTATTATACTCGACAGGTATATGTCCGTCTTCTTCATCTTCCTCTTCTATTTTGAGTGAGGTAACATATGCCCGGCCAGATGTAGCATCATTAACAGTGTTGACCAAGGTATCGTAGTTATCGCTGGGAGTCCAGCCTTCTATAATAAAGGCATTATTAGACGTCGCGATTCTCAAGGGCAGTTCTGCCTTCTGATTTTCGATACTTAAGACCTCATCACTGGCAAGGAGGAAATCCGTATATTGTGCTTTTATGGATTCTACTTCTCCTTTTAGCGACTCGACCTTCCTCGAGGCTTCAGCCTCTCTTTGTTCTGTTGCTCTTAACAATTCGCTTGGAATACCACCCCTTTCTGGGACTCTGAGCTCTCTAAATTCAAAACTCTGAAGCAATTCTTGAACTTTGTCAGCGTCCTTTTTGTCTACGAACAGCACTATTGTTTTTGCTTGGGGGTCAAAGTACAATTCGTAGGCTTTTGTGACGCTTGAGATTTGACCTTCTTCCAAATCTCCTTTGATTGAGCCTGCAAAAACCTTCAGGTTTTCATAGCCTCGATAATAATCAAAATCCAGATTTATGGACAGGAATGGGAGAAGATCCTTTTTTTGGTTCTCCAGATCCTTTACCTCAGCCTCATATTTACTGATCGTTTCAGATTTTTCTGATATGGCCTTATCAAGTACATTCAGCTTTGTATCAAGTTCACGCAGAACTGAATCAGCTTTCTGGACTGCCGGCCTTGCTTGTTCAATCTCCAAATAATTGGAGATAGAGCGGATCTTCACAAGCTTTTTAGATACTTCTTCTGCGTTTTTAAATGGCTTGCTGATCTTAAAACCAGATTCATCTTCAATAAAATCTTCAATATGAAGAAGACTAGAATCATGCAGTGCATCGATGGTTTCTTTTAAAACACTTTTATGCCCAACAATTATGGCTTTTGTCATCCTTTTGGGTCTACTCATGGACCGCCCTCTCAAACTCTATTAACAGGTAATCTACTGCTTTGTCAACGTTAGCTTGAGCTTTTTGGGCCATGGCTAAAGCATCTTGTTCACCATCTTTAAGAACCCTGTCTTTCTCAACCAGAATTTTTTCTTCACCAGATTTGAAAGAATCCTGTGCAGCTTTGTGTGAATCAATTTCACCTTGTTTCAGGATTTCTCTAGCTTCAGTTCGAGCATCAGAGATACGTTTGTTTTTTACTTCAATGGCTTCATCAATCATTTTTTTTGCATTCTCTTCTGCTTTTTTGATCTCAGATAAGATTTCATTTTTAGCCATGTGAATCTCCGTCTCTCAAAATTTAATATATATTAATAATTAAAAATCCCTACTCCAATGGAGGTAGTTAACAAATCCTTAGCGAATGAACTATATAACAGCTTCGGTTTTATCAAAAAAGAGGGGAATAAATACAATGAAAAATCATTATATTCCTAACACATAAGACATTTTTAAGAAACTGAATAATATAAATAGCAAAATATATAGCTTAGATGAGAAAAATTAAAATATTACAGTAAAAAATAATTAAATCGCGACAGTGAAATATAATTAAGTATTGAAATTTTATCAAATAAGATGTTCAATACTAAAATGTAAAGCGTAACACAAATAATTAGAATTAAAATCTGAGGAGTATAATTCCTAACTCTATTAAAATTAGTTAAAAAATTATAAATGAATTTTTGTATCTAAGGAATTTTAACCTTTTTTGCCTCAAATAAAAGCTTTTAAAAGGCTTTTTATGTACAGAACAAAAGTTACTTTATTTGGTCAAAATAGTACCCAATTTTTTTCAGTTAAGGCAAATTTCAAGAAAATCAAACCTTTCGAAAGCTAATTTTCCAAAATATACCTCTGTCCAATCTCCAACGATATATCGGTCCAGTATGCAGACTTCAGTATTCAGTTTTCAAAATGTAGAATCAGTCAATTTTCCATGGAAAAAGGAGTATTTCAGAGAAAAAACCCTGAAAACATTTATTCTCTGGACTGACAATTAAAAAAAACAATTTAAAATAACATAAAAAATGTTATTTGATTCTATAAGGGATCCTTGCGCCCTGAGGGATAGTATGAATGTATTCCTTCCGGAAATCGGGGTTGCGCATCATGCAATAAGCGGCATCTTTTTTGTAAGCATTGTGCTTACCCATACGCTTCCAGATAGTCTCTAGAGAGTCTTCACAGATGTTTCCAAAGGAGAGAGGAGTGTAGGCACACGGCATTACTTCTCCGTCTGAAGCAACGTGCATCCAGCGCCTGCCTGCAAAACACCCAAAAAGACTCGGACCCAGTAGATATGGCAAAGCTGTGACTCTGGGGCCTTCAGGCTTAGAATTCATCGCTTTCTGGAATTTCTCAAGTTTTGAGACATCTTTTTCCCCTATTACCTCATCCTCGTGATCAAGCCAGCGTCCGACTGCAATTATTTCATAGATCGAGAGTTCGTGCATTCCAAGGTTAAATGCAAGATTATAAAATTCCTCAAGGTCGTCGATATTGTAAGGGGAAACGACCACAAACATGTCAGTAAGGATTTCGGCAGCTTTTGCATTCTTGATTCCGTCTAATGCATCCTTGTATGCCCCTACTCGCCCTCGAATGCGGTCATGTTCAGCTTCAAATGGACTGTCCAGGCTAATTCTTGAGGCATATAGACCTGCGGCTTTAAGTTCCCTTGCTCTCTCTTCGGAAAGCCTAAAACCTGAGGTGAAACAGGTGGCAATCGCTTTAGATTTGTCTACTCTGGCTACCATCTCAACGAGATCGTTTCGAAGCATAGTCTCTCCTCCATCGAAACAAACAAGATAAGTACCAAGATCTAGACTTTGGTTTACAGCCCCGGAAATCTCATCAAGAGTCAGTTCTCTTTCTGGCTTGATATCAGCTGCTCCGCAGTGGATGCAGTGGTTGGGACAGCGAGCAGTAATTCCTATTGAAAATTGATCAGGAACTCTCTTCTTTCTGATAGCTGCAATCTCAGCACTTATCATCCGGTTAAAAACAGGTCCTGGAATAGGTGGAATCCATGTAGAGAAAACAATCTCTTTCTCATCCACTGAGATGGGTTTTTCTTCCTCAAAAATATTGTTTATGCGCTTGAGGAAGGGTTTTGCAAGCTGGGAAAGAGGCCCTTCTGCATCGAGCACTATTTTTTCGTTTTCTGTACTGGCGTTTACCTTAATCACCGGACTATCATATACTCGCATGGGTACACCTGGTAAAGTTAGTGGCAAAATTGAAAGATTTATTAGATTAGATAAAAACTAACTGATATTATTTTCCCATTTTACGTACAGGAACTCGGTAGAATTTCAATTCTTTTTTCAGGAGGAGTTGAGTAATTAGATATTCTCAAGCATATCGACAGTTATATAATCAGTAATCTGAAAGAGTTTGTCCCTTGTTGGGCATGCTTTGAATGTAAGAAGAGTCTCTTTTGCGGCATTAACATGCATATTTACGGCATCTATGGATTTTTGTATTGCTTCTTCTTGTGACATATTCTTTATGTATACGTGCGGCAGAGTTTCAGATGTAAACTTTGATTGTTTGCCTTCTACCACTTCTAGGAACTCAAGAATATCGTCAACAATCTGGTATGCAGTTCCCAGGGAATTCCCAAAGAAATTAAAACGATCTACCAGGACTTCATCAGCTCCTCCAATGTACGCCCCTATGGAAGCACTTATTGCAAATAAAGAGGCCGTTTTTTTGTAAATACACTCAAAATAGTTTCTTTCCTCAATATTGTCCTTATCGAGTCTCAGATCGAGGACTTCTCCTTCAGCCATGTCCATTCCAACTTTTCCAAAGTCCCTAACGACTCTTTCCCCATACGGAGAAATAAGTTCAAAGCATTTTGCAATTAAGTAGTCCCCACAAAGAAGCGCTTTAGAGGGGCCAAATTTCTCAGGAGCTGACGGTAGGTTTCTTCGAACAAGTCCCTGGTCCAGTAGGTCATCGTGGATGAGGGAAGCCGAATGCATCATTTCAACAGCAAGAGCTGCATCGAGGCTATGTTGGTACGAACCTAAACAGATCTCACTGGACAGAAGGAGGATAATTGGCCTGATTCGCTTTCCTCCTGTATTACAGACATGTTCTACCATTTTTTTTAAGCTTGAGTCCTTCATTTGAGCAATAAAATTATTTATTCCGAATTCAACATATCTGTATTCTTCCCACTCTTCAATATTCATCAATATTACTCCATGTACTCTGGCGGGCATCCGGTAACGATTTTATTGGCCTCAAACTTAAATTCCTAAACATAGTTTCACTAATACTCACTTATTTTCCTTCAACAGGGGTCTTGTCATGTAATATTTGTCATGTAATATAGTTCTGCAATTTTTATTGATTTAAGAAGAAACCTGGTTTTGGGATGAGCTCGATGATAAAGAATACGCAAGAAAAAGCCAGCACTAAAGTGCAAGCAGTATTTTTCTTTTGTGTTCGTCTAAAACTCCGTATAACGCGATCATTACATTAACTTTTTGTTAAACCCTAAATATTTTATCATTTATAAAAATGGATTGTAAACTGTTAATAGTAGCTGATCGAAAATTTCAAAATGAAAATCTCTAGATAAATTGCCTCCTATCATATATTTATTTTCATATCACGCTTCGAAGCCGGAGTGAAATAAGAGCAGAAGCTTTTTGAGATCTGTAATCAGCCCCGAAGAAAGAATGCTTATTAAATATCACAAAAAACTCTCTACATAAAATACAACTGTACAATGTACCTCTACTTGATTATTAAAAATTATTACCTGTTGTTTAGCCAAGAAGCTATAATTCTTTACACACTTACTATGTGATATTCCCTCGAATATCAACTACTATTACTTTTGGAAGAGACGTGCAGGAAAAAAGTATTTCTATTGAAAAATTAACAAAAAATAGGAAATTTCACGAAAAAATTGGTTTTAACAGGGTAATAAAATAATATTATTGGGATACTAGTTTTTTAAATATACTTTGAAATATTGTGTTAAAAAAATCTGTCTTATTTGAAAGAGAGGTTAACAATAAGATATATCTATATCTATAAAATTAAAATATATAGTGAATATCGACATAAATGGGATATTTATATACTCATTATTGGAAGATCGTGTCTTTATATCCATTTTTAGCCTTTCTTTATATATTTTAAAAAGACTATTTGAAATTAATTCGTCTGGCCAAAACTGTTGCGCCGGTTGATCACGCCGGATAGGGCCTTTGGTCAAGCTTTCCTCCGGAAAGGTTGCGATCAAACCTTTTCAAAAAAGAGTTGTGACCACGCTGTTTCCCGTTTTTGATCAAATTTTTTTAAAAGTTTGCGATCCCTCCTTTTTTAAATAGGCTTGTGAGATTCGGGCAGCGAAAAGAATATATATTACAAATACCTCTAGATGTGTTGCAGTTTGCGTTGATGGTCTAGTGGCTATGACTTGGGCCTTCCAAGCCCAAAACCCGGGTTCAAATCCCGGTCGGCGCATTTAATGTTTTTCTAATAAAAATCTAAACTGCTTTTTTCCTATTTTATATCAAATAAAATACACTAAATGAAATCGAACATTAGTGCGAGGGTTGCCCAGCCAGGTCAAAGGCGATGGGCTTAGGACCCATTTTCGTAGGAATTCGTGCGTTCGAATCGCACCCCTCGCATTTTATTTTAAAGAATATTTTTCAAACTCTTCATACTGGATTTTTATAGCACTCTTAGTACTTTGTAGATTAATATATCACTTTCACGGGAATGTTTCGACAGCAAGAGAGCTGATGCTAAGTTCTATGACTAAGTATCTATTTATATGACTAATATAATTGTTTAATTGGGGGTAAATCTATAAAACATGGGGGAAAGGTGAAAGGTATGAGAGCAAGTGCCAGCAGTATGCAGGATATATTAAGGAATGTATAGTTTCCAATTAAAAAAAAGCAAGTTCTAGAGCATGCCCGAAAGCAAAATGTTTCAAAAAATATAATTGAACAGATAGAGATGATTCCCAACGAGGAATACAAGTCAGCTGACTCTCTTATGCAAGCGATAGATGTAGCCAGCCAAAAAGTCGGTGGGGGTGGAGGAGGAAAAAGCCAGTCATTCGGTGGAACCGGAGTTGGTGAAACTGGAGAAGGCGGTCCCTCGTCTGGAGGAAGTAGCCAGGGTTTCGGGGGGAGAGGGGGAGAGTAAACCAATTCCCTCTGAATTGCATTACCATAGTTATTAATTTTATATAATTCTCGGATTATACAAGAGATCGGATTTATCCTCGATCAATAATAACGGCTATTTTTCAAAGTCAGAAAAATGAGAACGTCTCAAAAAAGAAATTAACGGAGCTTTGTGGATCTTTGATTCTTTCTATTCTTTCATTCTCTCAATTATCTTCTATTTAATTTCACAGATTCACAAGTTTTCTTGAGAAGCATAGATACATTTTTGTCCTGCAATATATCTCTCTGAACCTGTATATTCGGCAAGTTTTCCATCTTCCAGTACAGATATTGAACCATGCCCGCAGCAGACAAGGCACTTCTTGTTTTTCTCGGCAAGCTTTTTATCAGTATCGGAAATAAGGGAAAGAAGGGCCTGTCTTTCTTCTCGCGCAATTTTGCTGTCAACGTTTACTGACGTCATAAGATAATCAGCCAGGATATTATATTCCGTTCTATCAGGGCTCAAACTTTTGAAATTGATCACTGCATCTTCAGGAAAAAGCAGTCCCTCTTCAGGGCAGAAATAAAAGACCTCTCCATGCATATGCCCTCCCATCCCTGCAAGAGCTTCAAATTCAAGATCCCCAACGCGAAATCGAGCAATAACAGGAAACGCGCCCCTTTTCTCAATTATTTCATCTGATACGGAAACTTCGGGAAAGATAACCGTGTTTGCGGGGGGGGTAAATTTTGAAAAAAGATTAATTATCTTCGTATAAACCTCTTCTAGAATACAACCTTGGCTGCTTGATCCATAAGCTCTGCTGGTTTCTCGCGTGATCAGTAAAGTTTCGCGATTAAGGTAAGATGGCGCGGGAAAACAACCCGCAGCTCCGCAATGATCAGCATCAGCGTGAGTAATATAAATTCTTTTCAGTTGGCTCAAATCTCCAAGTCCATAGTGCTGAAACATATTCACAATGTTTTGAAAATAAATCCCATAACCGGCGTCAATCATGATTCTTTCGGAGGGGGTATCAAAGAGATAGATGTTTCCCCCACAAGGAGGCTGAAAACAGAAAAGTTGAGTATCACCCTTTATACTGACCCTCTGTACATCGGCATAAAAATTGTCCCCTGAAGTTCGATTAAGGTAATCCCCGATTTTCAGGATATTTTCAAAAACCTCAATAGGATCTTTCTGAAGGTTTGAAAGTTCCTGAGTAATATGGTTAATATCATGCAGGAACCTCATTAAAAAAGCATCTTCGGCACTCCCTAGAAACGACCTGAGCTTCTGAGCTAGCCTGAGGTAAAATACTGTGTCATCAAGTTTCTCCCCTGTTGTATCATACTCGAGAATTTCAAGCCTGTACGCGGATTTAAGCCGGTTCAGGAGGGCATCTATCATATTAGGGTTCTCAATGTGAATACCTACAACAAGCCTTTCAGGATGCTGTCCCCGATCATCAAAATCAAGAAAAGTGATGTTTGATTTCGATGAGGTGATATAATTCAGGAAGTCAAATAAAGCGCCAGGGCAGTTCGGGAGATAAACATGGAATTTCAGAAATGCTACTGGCTGAAGAGAAGTTTGGAGATATCCTATTTTTTCCAGTTCTTCGCGGATCTTTTCATAAGCCTGTGGAACAGCGGTAACTTCAAAGAAAACAGTATGTATGTCTATCCTGTGGTCGTATTGAATCCTATTAATATTTCCCTCATACCGTGTGATAATTTCGGCTGCCCTGTGCAATGCTCCGGGTATATCAGGCATGCAGGCAATAAAAGAGAATTGTTCCATTGGACATCCCCTTATTAAACAACCTTATTTTTTGTGATAATTAATAAATCCTTTTTTACCTTAAGTTTTCCTGCTAGTATAGAGAAAAGAGGATTAAGGGTTAAAGTTCGATCACAAGAGCAGAAAGTCCCAGAGCTTTAAAAGCTTCATTGATCTCTAAAAGAGGATTTTTGGTTCTATAAAATAGATGAGAGCTACATTTACAGTCCGTGCACCCAAAGCCAGATATGAAATCTCCTCCTATTTTGCTGGCAAGTGCACATTCAAACCGGGTAGAAGTAAAGGCATAAACTACTGAAACCAGCCTGAAAGCAGGATTCAGATGAAGATAATCTATATGCCATCTGGGATTTCGGTCTCGGTTTTGGGAAAGGTTTATGTGCCTTTTCGTCCGTTTCAGACCTCCTGGTCCCAGAGCCGATCCCACATATATATGGAACCCTGTATCGAAAAAGAATTCTCCCTTTTTACCTATTTCAGTCTTACAAGCTCGATTTTCGAATATCAAGCAGTAAACGCCTTTTTCGGAAAAAATATCCTCTTTAAAATCGTCATTTTTTTCAGAGTAAACACTTTTCTCGGAATAACCATACTTTTCGGAAAAGTCCATTTCAAGACCTCTTTAATTTCTGGATCTTAGTTTTATCCCAATACTTCAATTTCCTTCCGGAAAGCTGAAAATACTTTTCAAGTAGAGGTCTAACCATTTCCTCCAGTTTTTCTGTCTCTTTAAGCGCTTCAATCCAGGAAACTGGTATGGCTTCAATTCCCAGCCTAGCTCCAAGAATGCCTCCTGCCACGCTCGCAACCGAATCCGAATCTCCGGTGATGTTCACTGCTGTCTGTACTGCTTTTTTGTAATTATTTGGATAACGTAGTATGCAGAAGTATGCTAGGGAAAAAGTTTCATCCGCGTACCAGCCCTGCCCGAGTTTCTTCAATCCCTCTTCGTCTCCGATGCCACTATAAGCCGCTTTATAAGATTTTTCAAGAGCATCGGAAAATTCCTGAGAAATTCCCTGAGTTACCTCAAAAAGAGGCTCAAACATTTCCCCTGGTTCTACCCCATCAAAGGCGAGTTTCACTGCGTATGCCCCTGCAATGGAAGCGGCTTCTGAAACCGGATGGGAGTGAGTGATTCGGCCTGAAACCAGGGTAACTTTAACCAGTTTTTCAGGGTCATTCCGGTAAATAAAACCGAGGATTCCAGCCCGCATAAGGCTCCCACAGGTTTTAGAGTTAATTCCGGATTTGCTCCAGTGAATCCCGTCTTTCAAACTCAGGGCTGCCCCTCTGGTAGTTGCCCCTGCACCCAGATCAGGCTCGTCCAGCCAGAGTACAAGTTCCTCTGTTATCTTGTCCATAAGCTCGGGAAGTTCAAGTTCTGCCCCTCGAAGCAGGCCTCTGGCGAGTACAAGCATTAACTGGGTATCATCAGTCCATGGAGAATTAGGTGGGAGTTCAAGGATTCCTTTTTCCCCATATTTCCTTTTTATTTGCTCAAGGGTTAGATGTTCTACCGGACGCCCGAGGGCATCTCCACAGGCAGTACCGTAAAGGTAGCTTCGAAGTTTTTTTTCGATATCCTGCGCATTCGGCAGGTTTTTTGTATACAATGATTTTCAGTCCCTTTACTTTTGGTTTTCAACCTATACCCCATTAAACACTTATCAAAGAAAAACAATCGTGCAGAAAAATCTACGCGTTATCATAAAACAGTGAAGAAGTAATATGTAAATTCTAGATATAAATAAACTGACAGATTGAACAAGAAATTAATAAAACTAATTCCAAATATTAATACACTCATGTAAAAATAATTAATTGAAATAGTTTAAGAATTACTGAAAATAATCTGTATAATAAAAGAGTTTGTGTAAAAAGAGTTGTAAAAAAGGAAAGTGCTCCGATGGGGATTTGAACCCCAGTCGCAGGAGTGAGAGTCCTGAATGATTGGCCGAGCTACACTATCGGAGCGGTTTGTTGTTCTTGTTATTATGTTTGCCTTTCAGGCAGCATATCTTCAAGTAATTTATAAAATATAAACCTTTCGTCTTATAGTTTAAATATAAAGGAATTGTCGGAAGGGCTTTTATCCCATCCGACGTGCTTGAGAAAAGCTTTCCTTAAACTTAAAGGAATATCCAAAGATATCCTTTCAACTTTTTGGTTTCAACTATCAGGGTCGGTTATACGAACATAGCCTGGGGAATTGTGGGTTCCTCGGTGTTTACGACCTTTTCGTGTGCTTTCAGGAAGTCTGCCATTGTAATCTGTTTACCGCGCCTGCGCAGCACAAAAATTCCGGCTTCCTTGACGATAACGCTGATTTCTGCTCCACTCATACCGGTCATGACTTTTGCGAGTTTCTCGAAATCCACATCATCTGAAAGATTCATCTTGCGGGTGTGAATTTTAAGAATTTCAGCCCTTCCTTTCTCATCAGGAAGTGGAACTTCGATAGACCTGTCAAACCTACCAGGTCTTAGGAGAGCAGGATCAAGCAGGTCAATTCTGTTGGTTGCAGCAACGACCTTTACATTGCCTTTAGGATCAAACCCGTCCATCTCTGCAAGGAGCTGAAGCATTGTCCTGTTGACCTCGGCCGAGCCGCTGGTTCCATCATAAGTTCTCATGCTGCCGACAGCATCGATTTCATCTATAAAGAGAATGCTTGGGGACTTATCCCGCGCAAGCTGGAAAATATCCTTTACAAGTCTTGAGCCTTCGCCTACGAATTTCTGGACTAGGTCAGATCCCGACATTCGAATAAATGTTGCTTTTGCATGAGAAGCTATAGCTTTTGCAATAAGCGTCTTGCCCGTGCCGGGGGCCCCATGGAGCAGGACACCTGAAGGGGGTTCGATTCCGATGTCTTCGAAAAGTTCAGGTTCAGTAAGTGGTAATTCAACGCTTTCCCGGACTTCCTGGAGCACATTATCCAGCCCACCAATCATGCTGTAGTCTACTCCAGGAGAATTAATGAGTTCCATTACCTGAGCCCGCACATCGGCTGCCCTGCTGACTACGGAAATAATTGAGTATGCCCCATTTACTGCAACTCTCATGCCGGGTTCAATCTTTCCAATGCACTCTTCGGGGATCTGGGTAAGAACTTCCTGATTATTCCCATGCTGTCTTATAAGTGCGATTTCTCCATTTACCTCAAGAATGGTTGCAATAAAGAGGGGAGGCTCGGTAAGCTGTTCCAGATGAGCTTTCAATTTATTGATTTCCTGAAGGTGTCTTCCTGTAGCTACACTTGCTTCAAGGAGTCTGGCTTTCATATTCTCATTCTGGACCCTCATAATTTCTATTTCGGTTAAAAGAGATTTTACATCTTCAGGATTGATCTTCCCGCCTTCAAGCTGGAATTCTACCCTCGTTTTTATATCTTCCAGAGAAGATCTTATTACACCATCTTCTGACATTTGAAACCACCTTTTATTGCGTGAAATTGAGTATATATGGTTCAAAGAATATTTTGATAAAGGATATTTATTTGTGAAAGATTGGTTTGAATTGATTAGTTTGAAAGACGACTGGTTTGCGGATTTATCACATAGGCCTGAAACTGAGTTAATTAATCCTAGCCAATGGGTGATAAAGCTTTAAACATTACTTCCCGGAGAGGCTATCTGTCTTATCTAAATAGTCTCGGATAATTACTCCTCTCTTGGCTTTTACATAAAATAACGCTTTGGAAACGGGAAAACCAGGAAAAAATCCTTCTCATAAAATCCCCCGTTATATTATGGATCATGCATATAGAAGTTAATTACATTTAAAAGATACACTTTTATCTGTTCATAGTATCTGTTAACATGTAGATGCTGTTATGATGTCTGGATTTTAATACATATGTAATTATAAAAAGGATATATATACATTACTGTGACACTTGTAGCCAGTTTTATATTCTGACTAAAGATTTATTTAATTTTTCGATTAAATTTTTTCGAACAGCCGCTTGAAATTTGTTAATAATTATATTCTTTTCAATTTCAT
>DASXVB010000143.1:0-24337 GCA_036504475.1 Methanosarcina sp. | reverse complement strand
AGGGAGTCCCCTTATATTTTCGAATTAAGCCGAAAGAAAGTATGACAAAGTCGTCCTTTATTGAGAGATTTCTTCTTGCTTCTTTTATGTCAAGCAATTTCCCGTACTGGTCATAAAGTCCATGCGGGATTACATGGATTTTTTCAGGGGAAATAGAGTATCTTTTTGCAACAAGCTCTTTATCGGACTCGGAATGAGTAATATATGCATCAAGGTTTTTACGAAGCAGTTTTCCCGTTATTTTTGAGTATAAACGGATCGGAAGTATTGACTCCTCAAAAGGGTCTACGACTTCATGAAATTCTATGATTATTTTTGGTTTATGTAGCAAACCTGCAAAGATCTTCAGCAGAAGCTGCATATGCGCAACTGAGGAAGTCCACCATTGCAAGACTATAATATCCGGCTTTTGGGCTTTAAGAAAGCGATATGCTTGAATCCAGGTCAGTGGATTGTTATAGTCCATGCCGTCAAAGACAGGAATCTCGGGTGAAAAATTCAAGTCGGAAATATTTTTTCCGACGTGGGATTTTCCAGGGAAAAGAAATGTTGGAAGCAGCTGTCGAAAGCAGACCACCGAAACATCTTTTTCCAGAGACATAGCATTTGCCAGACGGATAGTGTAATAACTAATGCCGCTCAAAAAACGTTTCGAAGGTCCGACTATGCAAATGCTTTTATTAGATGTCATTTGCCTAAACTATCACATTATCTTTATATTAAACTAATGCATTACTCCACATAGATTCCAGTATAAAAGAGGTTCAGCCTTGAAAATAGTCCAGATCTGTCCCCGTTATTCTCCTGATATAGGGGGAGTAGAAACTCATGTCAAAGAAATTAGTGAAAGACTGGTTAAAGCAGGGCACGATGTAGAGGTTATAACAACCGATCCCATGGGAAAATTGAGCAAGCAAGAGATAATAAATGGAGTAAAGGTTATCAGATTCAGATCTTTTGCTCCGGGAAATGCGTATTACTTCGCTCCTCAAATCTACACTTATCTAAAAAAGCATGATTATGATGTAATTCATGCACATAGCTATCATGCTTTTCCTGCATTCTTTGCATCCTTGGGCAGACACGACGGAAAATTTGTATTTACACCCCATTACCACCGGCACGGCCATACCGTATTCAGAGATTTACTGCACAAGCCGTACAGGCTTCTTGGGAAGCTAATCTTCTCCAGGGCAGATTCCGTAATATGTGTCTCAGAGTACGAAAAGAGACTTGTAGAATCAGATTTCGAGGTTGCCGCAAAAACTGTAAAAATTCCTAATGGAATAAACCTTAAAGAATTCAAAGATCTTAGGCAGCCGGAAAAAAACTCGAACAGGAAAACTGGAGGAGAAAAAATTCTTCTCTATGTGGGCCGTCTGGAAGAATACAAAGGGGTACAGTACATTATCCAGAGTTTATCTGAACTTCAAAATTTCCGTTTGAGAATCGTCGGAAAAGGGCCATACGAAGATGAGCTTCGTGATATGGTAAAAAGTTTCGGGGTGGAAGGAAGGATTGAGTGGTTAAAAGACCTCTCAAGAAAAGAATTACTTGAATGCTATGCAGATGCAGATATATTTTTGATGCTTTCGTCTCATGAAGCATATGGTATAACGGTTGCTGAGGCGTTAGCTGCCGGAATTCCATGTATAGTGGCAAAAGGGAGTGCACTTGAGGAGTTTGTGGACGGAATAAATTGTATTGGGATTGAGAATCCAGTTTCAAAGCAAAAAGTGACAAAAGCACTGAAGGAAATTGATAAGAAGGAAAGAAACAAAAATTCAGGGATAGAAGAAAACATAATGGATTGGGACGAAGTTTCAGCTAGAATTGAGAAACAATATATTAAGAAGTAATATATAGAAAATAATGGATATACTGCTATCGAACTCATACAAATATTTATTTTTGGATTTTGGGGAACTGAAATATGGAAATTGATTATATAAATGGAGTGAAAACAGACGAAATATATGGAATGTCAAAGTATCAAAGAGAGATACACGAGAGAATAAGAGATATAAAACTAAACCCAATAGAATACCCCCAAATCTCAAAAAAAAGGCAAATAAACAGTGCTGTAAAATATCTGGTATATCCACTAATTGTTAAAAGTCAGGTAAAAAAAGGGAACGTAAAACATATAACGAGCCAGGATCTGGCTTACCTTCTGGAACTGATGAAATTAGAAAAGACAATTGTTACCTGCCACGACCTTATTCCTTGGGTATATGACAACAATCGACTGCCAACATGGAAACTGAACATGCGGGGCTTGAAAAAAGCAGATAGAATAATCACAGTTTCAGAGTACTCGAAAAGTGAGATTATCAAGCACGTAGGATACCCTGAAAATCAAATAACTGTTATTCCAAACGCAGTAGACCATAATAATTACTATGTAAAAAGAGATAGAGAAATTATAAAAAAGTTTGGAATACCAGATACTCAAAAAGTAATTCTATATGTTGGATCTGAACAGCCACGAAAAAATGTTCCTTTTTTACTGGAGGCTGTCAGTCAGCTGAAAAAGAAACTTCCTGACATAAAACTACTTAAAATAGGTACTCCACAGGTCCCTGGAGTTCGTGAGAAACTTATCAAATTAACAGAGACACTAGGGATAGAGAAGGAAGTAATATTTGTAGGATACGTTTCCGAAAATGACCTGACTAAATATTATAATGCTGCAGACCTGTTTGTTTTTCCTTCTTTATATGAAGGATTCGGATTACCTCCGTTAGAGGCTATGGCATGTGGAACGCCTGTAATAACTTCTAACCTGACATCTTTACCTGAAGTTGTAGGAGATTCTGCTATTACTGTAGATCCTTACGACGTTAATGAATTTGCTGAGGCAATGTATAACCTGTTAACGGATGAAAAACTTAAGGAAAAAATGATAAATAGAGGGCTCAAAAGAGCTCAGTTATTTAACTGGGAAAAATCCGCTGAAGAAACGCTTAAAGTATATAAACAGTTAATCTGAAACTCAATCTGATAATGTAACCTACAAAAAACATCCTTTTACATGTTTATACAATGAAGTTCTATATTTATACACTTTCTATATTTATACACTTGAAATCACGAGACTTTTTTTAATATTAGCCATGGGCCAGGAGTCCATCTTTAACGCCTCTGAGAAAGGAGACAAGTAAAGGTTTATTTTTATGTAATAGAGCCCAACCTACGAAAGAAAAAAACTTGAACCCGAGGAAGTAAACTAGAAATATTGAATATTGCTTAGTCGAAGCGTGCTGTTTCATGAACCAGATTCGGTTTCTTGTATGATGGTACAGAGCAAAACCGGTGATCTTATTACTCGTTGCTCCCCCTTTATGCCAGACTTTTCCTTGAGGAACATATACAATTTCGTACAATTCATTTCGTGCCCGTACGCACCATTCGATTTCTTCAAAGTAGGCGAAATAATTTTTATTCAAACCCCCGATTTTCTTGAATACTTCACTTTTTGCGAGCAATGCGCAGCCAGTTACAGCATCAACTTTCTTAGGAGTTCCAGCTTTTACATCTTCTTCAAATGTAAGGTTAATAGCGTCTCCACGATTCCAGAGTATTTTCGAGCCTGTAGATTGAAGACGGTGCGGAGGACTATAGTCATAGATAGTCGGGCCCAGAACTCCTATATTCGGATCAGTTTCGGCGGTCTGAACCATTTTGCTCAGAAAATTAGGATCTACAACGGCATCGTTATTCAGTAAAAGGATGTGATCAGGTTTCAAAAACTCCATTGTATATCTTATTGCAATATTATTTCCTTCAGCAAATCCGTAGTTTTCATTGTTTTTAATCAAAATTAACCTTTTTTCAAGTGAGAAATTTTCAAGATCTTTCTGTATTCTGTTTTTAAATTTGAGCTCTTTCTGAGAATGCTCTATTAAACATAGGGGTTTATTATCCGGATTATACCTAACAAAGCTTGATTCTACCGGGATTTTTCCAGCTGCATATTCTTTTATTTTTTCAATAGAATTGTCTTTTGAACCATTATCTATAACAACAATATCGTAATTTGGATATTCGATCTTATAAACTGACTCCAAACACTCTACAGTGTCTTCCCAGCCATTCCAGTTGAGAATTATAATGGTAACTTTGGACGTCATTGATACTACCGGCCGTTAATTATGTTTTTACAGAAATAATTTAAAAACTACGAAGATACATTTACATAAGACATAAAATATTTAGAGATGAAGATTGATTTTAAGGCTAATCTTAACTCCTAAACTTCTCTAAACGTGCAATTAACCTTTGAATGCGATCACTTCTTTGAATAATTGAGGGATATGAAGTGCTCCAATCTCCACAGGTTGTATAAATCCTTTTAAATTTATCTCTATGTTTTTTAATTAAACTATCCAGAGTTACATAATATTCATCAGGTAGAGGCCCTATCCATGATTGAAACCTTTTGTTACTGACTGCACTTGATAAGTGATAGAGATCCACTGGAAGTACATAAACGTTGAATCCTTTTTCTTTAGCACTGAGACAATAATCTACTGCATATAAGTGCCAGCCATCACATGTTTTTTCATCAAACATAAGGACGTCAAAAGTAGATTTTGGAATGATTACAAGACATTCGTCAAGTGTCTGTACGGGTACAGGCTTTTGTATTCGGTTACCCCACGACCAAGCCTCCCGAGATATCCCGTGGGTTATAATATTTCTTCCTCTCTCCGTGTTTGAACTACCAGACTCACTCATACCAGCTACACCGGCAATTCCTAAATTACTTATAGGATCCAAGAGTTTTTCTATGTCTTTAAGCCAGGTCTTTGGGAGGAAACTAACGTCCTGATGAGCAAACATTATGTATTTATTCGTGGCTTTTTTACCACCATAGTTAAGAGCTTCAGCTGCGGATTTGAATTCATTAGAAGTGTTATCAATCCCAATTAGCTCGAATTTTGCATTTTGATTCTTCAGGCTTTTGAGTAAAAAATCATTAAATATTTTCTTGTCATTATAAACACAGACAACAGAGATCATTATTTGAACCAAGTTTAAAATGTTCTTTTGTAATTAATCTTTTAGCTTGAAGGTATGCTTTATTAGAATTCTAAAGGAGGAATCATCCAGATACCAAGATTTTCATTTCTGTAGAAATCTTCCAAAATACGAACTATATTAACTTGAAACAGATATTTTGATGCATTTATTTATTCATATTTAGTCTACTGAGTTGATTAATATAGGTTTTCTTCAAAGCCAAGATTTCTTTTTTATTAAAGATCTAATTAATTTAAATATTTGTTTATCCGAAATAGTTTGACAACATCTCTAATGCTCTGTAAATTATTTGCTTGACCCTGAATCCTTTTCTCTTCACCACAAGAAATAAGATGCAGAATCAATAGTTAATATTTTGTTCATGGAAAGATGACCTATCATTACGAAGATGGAATTCTCAGTAATTCACTTGAATTAAACGTTAGTTATATAAACTCTTCTTCAATCTGGGTCAAAACATTATGAGAAAACTCATTTTCCTAGAGCTAACAGGAACGGTTACAAATCCCGTACTCTCTAGATCAAAACCGAAAATTCAATTATAAAGCCTCAATTCCATGAGCTTACTTTGAAACTGAGATCTTTCTTTGAGAATTACATTAGGTTTTAATTGAGAGAATTGACAAGCAGATTAAGAAAGAAGCAAAGAATAGGGATATTTACTAACCAAGAGCTATCACTGAGACTAGTAATCTAAATAATGATAGGTAGAAAAGAAAACTGGGTAATAGGCATGAGTTATTGAAAATCGTAAGCATGGAAACTCTCTATATTTTTCTCAAATAGGGAAGATGTACTTGCTTTTTCGGAATTGATCAATAACTCACGGACACGACTGAAAACTGATCCGGGAAAAAAGTATATCTAATGGAACACTAGTCAAAAACGAAAGTAAAGGGGTACAGAATCATCTTACGGAATTTAGGAACACTGCTGGGTAAATGATATTATATAGAAAATCTAGTTCCGATAGGATATTTGAGTTGTGATTTAATGGATAAAAAAGAATTTAAAAAAATTTACTTAAACGTTATATTGAAAATTTTAACTAAATTTCAAGACTTAATAAGAAAATTAATAATTCAACATACGGAAATAAGAAGAGTGTATAATTTTGCTACGTTTAGTCTTAATACACTTAAACATGATGGTTTTGAACCGTTTATTCATCAAGTAGGAAATCTAACCACCGAAAGATATGTTAGATCCTCAAAAGTTCCAATTATCGAAACAAAAATTGTTCAGCCAATTACCTTACTATCTCTTGTTAAAACATTACAGGGAAGTTTTATTCTTCCGGCAAATAACCTCCACAAAATAAATTTTTTTACAACCACATCTCAAAGAAATATTTCTGAGATTAAACTTCAAATATTTGACGAAAAGGAAACGATACTAAGAGAACGAACATTAAAGGGCTCTGAAATCAAAGACAATGGATATACTTCGTTCAAATTTAAACCAATAAAAGAGAGCAAAGACAAAGTATTCTATTTTAAATTAAAATCCATAGGGGAGCCTTCAGCCTCAGTATGGTACGAAAACTTAAATGAAGCAAAAGAATTAACATTATTTTATGACAATACGGCTTTAAATGGCAGTATTGGATTTCAGGCATTTTCAGATATTGGGATACAATCTGAATACGACTTATGGATGTTAAAAAATAATATAACTAACTTAACAAAAAGACAATATATAAAAGAAGAACAAAATTTTCCATATAGACCTAAAATGAGTATAATAATGCCTGTATATAATATAGACAAGCTGTGGCTTGAAAAAGCTATTGATTCTGTTAGAAACCAGATCTATACAAACTGGGAACTATGTATAGCTGATGATGCATCTACAAAAAACCATATTAAGTCTATTCTAGCCAAATACTCAGAAATGGATTCCCGAATAAAAATAAAATACTTGAGTAAAAATCTTGGCATTTCAGGAGCTTCAAATGAAGCCCTTTCTTTGGCCACCGGTGAATTTATAGGATTGCTCGACAACGATGACGAACTCAGTATTGATGCACTCTACGAAGTTGTAAAATTATTGAATGAAAAACCCAAAACCGATTTTATATACAGCGACGAAGACAAAATTAATCTGGAAGGGGTGCGTTGGCAACCTTTTTTTAAGCCGGGATGGTCGCCAGATATATTATTATCAATAAATTACATTTGCCATTTCACAGTAATTAGGAAAAAAATTGTGGAAGAGATTGGAAGATTCAGATTAAGCTTTGATGGCAGTCAGGATCATGATCTTTTTCTAAGAGCCATGGAAAAAACAAATAATGTTGAACATATCCCAAAAATCCTGTACCACTGGCGAATGACACCAGGTTCAACTGCACTGAACATCAGTGCTAAAGATTACGCGAGTATCAACGGAGTAAGATCAGTACAAAATTACTTAAAAAGGCAAGGTATAGAAGGAGTGGTAACATCAGATGATTTTTGTGCAACATATTATCACATACGTTATGCAGTTAAAGGAGACCCCTTAGTTTCAATTATCATTCATTTTAATGATAACATTCAATACGTAAAAAAATACATCAATAGCATTATCCGAAATGAGGGAGAAACAAGATATGAAATATTACTGCTGATAGCTAATAACATAAATGAAACATCATCAATCTCAATTCTTAATCAAATGAAAAAGAGCTCTAATATCAGAATCTTAACATATGATCTATCTTTGAATGCATCAGCTATTAGTAACTTTGCTGCAAAGAGAGCCAGTGGAGATTATCTTTTATTCCTAAGCAGCAAGATCGAAATAACTACTAAAAATTGGTTGAGTTATTTACTAATGCACGCCCAAAGAAGAGAAATTGGTTGTGTTGGTCCTAGAATTCTTAACCTTGATGGTACAATCAAAAATGCAGGGATTGTATTTGGAAAGAATGGCGAGACATGTAATGTTTTTTCAGGATTACCTGAAAATTACGCGACTAGTTTTGGTTTGAGTACTTGGTCTAGGAATTACCTTGCAATCAGTGGAGAATGCTTGATGATAAATAAAGATAAATTTTTTCAGGTAGACGGTTTTGATGAAATTTTAAACGTCAATCTAAGTATCATTGACTTATGTTTGAAGGTTCATAAAAAAGGATATCGAAATCTGTATACAGCAGCCCTTTTTGTATATAGTTATGGAATATGTTCAAGAAGGGACGAAATTTCGTGCAATGATATCCAGGAAATCTTGAGGTCATATAAGGAATGTTTAGAAAACGGAGATCCTTTTTATAATTCAAACTTTAGCTTGGAAGACGGTAAATGTAGGCTTAAGCTCTACCCTCAAACTGTTTCTTTACTAAATATTTGATTCTTAGAAAACATTTCTGAATATGTTAACCGTTAGATCAAATCCCATCAGGGAAGGGTATTGTAAATAAGAGATTATTATTTCAACCAGATTTTAAAATTTTCTTCTGAAACTGTTTTCTTAGTTTGAATTTCTGCTCTTTTAGAAACTATCAAAGGCATGTTTCTTATAGCATCTAGATTTCCTTTGATTAAAGATTTAACTAATTCAAATTTTCTATTTCTGGATAATTCTATTAACGTAAAAAACCCAGAACGAAATTTTGAAATCAGAAACAACGTGATGACTTTTGGTGGAAGGTTCTTAATAACATAATAGTAGGAATTTCGCTCAAGGAGGTATTTCTTAAAGGGAGATTCGTTTCCAAGGGTAGCGGAATGTATGTGATATATAACAGCTTGAGGAACACAAACACTTTTCCATCCGAATAATCTTGCACGTATAGCAAGATCAACATCCTCATAATAGGCAAAAAAATCTTTATCAAAGAGACCTATTTGATTTAACATCTTTGCTCTATAGAGAGCAGCACCAGCACATACACCAAAAATTTCTAATTTTTTATTATATTGCCCCAAGTCCTTTTCGTTATTTCCATCCTGACCTGCCAGTCCGTATTTGTTAATTGAGATTCCAACTGCATCAATTATCTCAGGATTAATTAATGATAGTATTTTTGGCTGACACGAGCCTATATTCCCATCGGATTCTAAAGCGCTTACTAGGTATTCTAACCAATCAGGCTTTACTAATGTATCATTATTTAATAAACAAATATACTTAATTTCCCCTCTTCCTAAAATCCTTTTTATAGCTACATTATTCCCCTCAGCAAATCCCAGATTCTCCTTATTTTCGATAAGCTCAATCTCAGGATAATGATTCTTAAAATATTTTACAGATCCGTCAGTAGACCCGTTATCAACTATTATTACCTTATAATTGGAATAAGTTGTTAGTTTGAGAGACTCAAGGCAATTTATAGTATTTTCCTTACCGTTCCAGTTAAGTATGACGATATTGACTTTAGGGGAACTCATATTTTATCTACCCAAAGCTTCATTAAACAGATTTAAGTCTTCTTGTTCAAAACCATTCACAATGTACAGGGCAATAAAATATAAAATTGCTGCAACTAAAATTAGCACTATCAATGGATACTTGTAGAAAATTACTAAGAACACCCCCATAAAAATTCCTGAAATTATTGACTTAGGAATAATATCGAAAAATCTGACAGGTAAAGTATGTGTTTTCCGTAGGGTATATATTAGCAATAGCCCCACAATTAGCTCAGAACACACAGTCGCGATAGCCGCCCCTGTATAACTGAATTTAGGAATAAGAACAAAATTTAAGACTATATTTAAAATTGCTCCTAAGCAAGTAATTATCATAAGGATCCTTTGTCTATTTGTTGAACTTAAATAAGTTGCAGGAGAATTATTGAGAAAGCCCAGAACACTTGCCCAGATTAAAATTTGCAAAGCGATAGATGAAGGAATATACTGTACACCATATATAAATACAATAATTTTTTCTGCAAGAATCGTAGTTCCTACACCAATAGGAATTGCAATTATTGAGAGACATTTAAATGATTTTTTGAATGCAAAACCCAGAGAATCTATGGAGCTAACATGGAATTTAGAGAATAGAGGATACATTGTACTCATTAGGACAGAAGGGATGAAGCTGAGAGCATCTATTAACCTGTAAGATGCTGAATACAATCCAACTGCAGTATCTCCACTCATCTTAGAAAGCATTACCATATCTATTTTGAAGTAAATTACGACAAAAACAGTATTTAGCCAGAATGGGATTGATTCTAAGACTACTCGCTTCCAAAAAACCCAATCAATATTTAAACTTGGAATTGTAAATTTCTTTAGGCAAATAAAGGCACTATATGCGAGAATAATTACACTTACAGTAGGATAAATGAAGGCAAAATAAATTAAACCAAATTTCTGTTCCATCGCAAACAATATACCCAGCGTCATTAATACACTACTCAGAATTACGCTAATGGATATATACTCAAATATTTCAAATGCTTGAAATATAGAATTGAACATTTGAGTAAAGTTTGTCAAAATAGTAGATAGGGTAATAATATAAACAACTATTATCGTTTTTTCAGAATAACCAAGATTGTTTGCTATAAGTGCAACGATTACAAATGTAATTATAGCTAAAAAGACTTTAATCAAAAGGATATTCCCAAGATATTTAGAGGCTAGTGATCGGTTACGTGAGACATCTCGCGTCGTCAATGAGCTTAATCCAAGGTCTCCTACAAGTCCAAAAATTCCGGTAAAAGCGAGTGCAAAACTCAATACTCCGAAATCTCCAGCTCCGAGATATCGAGCCATATAGGCAACGTTAAACAAGCCAAAAAACAAACTTATTATTTGACTAAAAAATAAAAGTAAGTTGTTCTTAGCTATGTTTTGAACCGTAGTCAATAGGTCTTACTCCATGTTTTTATTATTAATATGTTCCTGGATCAGTACCCCTGCTCTCAATAAACTTTCAAACGTACCTGCATCACTCCAGAAACCATTCAGAATGCGATATTCCATAGTTCCATTATTGACAAAATAATTGTTGACATCAGTTATCTCAAGTTCTCCTCGCGCAGAAGGCTTGAGGGCTTTAACAATTTTGAATACATTATTACTGTATATATAAAGACCGGTGACTGCAAAATTGCTTTTTGGCTCACGAGGCTTTTCCTGTATTCCTATTACCCTGTCGCCTTTAAGCTCAGCTACTCCAAACCTGTGAGCATCCTGGACTTCTTTTAAGAAGATCTTGGCACCGCCTGTAAAGTTTGAAACGTCCTCTTTAATGGTATCCTGGAAAATATTATCCCCAAGAATTACTGCCACATCGTCTTCATCCGCAAAACGTTCTGCAAGGCCTAAAGCTTGTGCGATACCTCCGGCTTCTTCCTGAATTTCATAAGTAAACTTAACGCCGATGTCTGCACCTGACCCAAGAAGTTCAAGAAAATGCCCTGCATGACCTCGACCAGATACGATCATTATCTCTTTGATACCCGCGCTAACGAGAGTCTGGATTGGATAAAATATCATTGGTTTGTCATAGACAGGCAACAGGTGCTTATTTGTAACTTTAGTCAGGGGGTAAAGCCTGCTTCCGGTACCGCCTGCGAGTATTACGCCTTTCATACATTTCTCTCCTTCATATAATCTTTAAGTGCCTCTTTCCAATGCCTCATAGGGCTGGTTTTAGTATTTACAAGAACCGAATAATTTGGACGTCTGGCTTTTCTTGGAAATTCCCCACTTGTACAGGGAACAGTATTACTTATGACTGCCGATGCAAACTCGTACCAAGAACATATACCTTCATTTGTCACATGGTATATTCCGGAATCAAGTTCAGCAATTTCCATGACCTTATTCGCGAGATCTACAGTATAGGTGGGTTTCCCAAATTGGTCATTAACAACTTTGACCTGAGCCATCTCACCGGATAGTCTCAGCATTGTTTCTACAAAGTTTTTTCCATGCGTTCCAAAAAGCCAGGAAATTCGGATAATTCTATAATCGTCCAGATTTTCTGCAATTTTCTGTTCACCAAGAAGTTTTGAACGACCGTATACATTAATAGGATCAGCAGGAGTATCGGATTCTGTATACTCTTTTTTTGACCCGTCAAATACATAGTCTGTGCTGAAGTGTATAAGTGTTGCACCTATTTCTTTACAGGCTTCAGCGATATATCCAGGTCCATACCCATTAACCTTAAATGCAAGTTCCTGATGGTCTTCACAGCCTTCAACATCAGTATAGGCTGCTGCATTTATCACAAGATTCGGTTTTAACTTTTGTATGGATTCCAGTACCTGCTCTCTGTCTGTGATGTCAATGTCTTTATGAGTAAACTTAACCGCATCAGGAAACACCTTGCAAAGATCAAATCCGAGCATCCCGTCGGCGCCGATTATTAGCGTTTTAATGGTTCCCACCACCATCGATTTTCAACATACCACTTGACGGTTTGTTCAAGGGCAGTATCAAAATCATATTTAGGTTTCCAGCCCATTTTTTCCAGTTTACTGCCATCAAGAGAGTAACGGAAATCATGGCCTTTTCGGTCTTCAACGTATTCGATTGAAGATTCGTCTTTGCCAAGCATTTTAAGAATACAGTGAGTAATTTCGAGGTTTGTAAGCTCGTTTCCACCATCTATATTGTAGATATCTCCGTTAGTTCCATTGTGAAGGACAAAATCTACTGCAGAGCAATGGTCTTCAACATAAATCCAGTCCCGAATATTCAGACCAGTGCCATAGACAGGAACTTTTTTCCCTTCCATCAATCTGCTGATGAAGAATGGAATCAGTTTTTCAGGGTACTGATAAGGTCCGAAGTTATTTGTGCATCGAGTTATGCAAACTGGAAGGCCGTAAGTTGTATAGTAGGATCTTGCAAGAAGATCGGAACCTGCTTTGCTTGAAGAATAAGGGCTTGAAGGGTTTAAGTTGTCCTGTTCAGTAAAAGAACCTTCCTTGATGCTGCCGTATACTTCGTCAGTTGAGACGTGGATGAATTTTTTGATATTGTGTGCAAGTGCACTTTGCAGAAGGGTATTTGTCCCGAGTACATTTGTTCTGACAAATACCGAACCATCTTCTATTGAACGGTCAACATGACTTTCAGCTGCAAAATGCACAACATAATCGATTTTTTTCATTACTTCATTGACAACTCGCGAATCACAAATATCCCCTTGAACAAAAGAATAATTGGAGTTATTTTCAACATCTTTGAGATTGGCTGGATTTCCAGCATAGGTTAGTTTGTCAAGGTTTACTATTTTATAGTTTGGGTACTTCTTGAGCATGTAATGAATAAAGTTGCTGCCTATGAATCCGCAGCCCCCTGTAACCAGAAGTCTCATTTAAGTCACCTCTTGGTGTGTTAATAAATATTTGGTACATTAATAGAATACATACCAATAAATTACGGTTAATAAATAAAAATTTTATCTATGTTTTCAAAAATTTATTTTAGCTTCTTCTAATTTTGGGAGTAGCAGATCCTTTGGAGATGTCTTTATATCCTCAACTTTTATCTTCCAGTCAATATTCAACGACGAATCGTTATAGATTATCCCTGCTTCAGCTTCAGGATGGTAGTATTCATCGCATTTGTATTGAAAGATGGCAGTTTCGCTCAGTACGGAAAATCCATGGGCAAAGCCTTTAGGAATTAAAAACTGCCTTTTGTTTTCAGCGGAAAGTTCAACCCCAACCCAATCAAGAAAAGTAGGGGAATTCTTCCTTAGATCTACCGCAACATCGTAGACTTTACCTCGCACAACTCTTATAAGTTTTGCCTGACTGAAAGGAGCCAGTTGATAGTGTAGACCGCGAATTACTCCATAAGATGATTTTGACTCATTATCCTGGACAAAAGTGTATTCTTTTCCTAAAAGGCTATCCAGGGTTGCCCTATTATAGCTTTCAAAAAAATAGCCCCGGTCATCTTCAAAGACTTTAGGCTCAAGTATAAAGAGATCGCTTATTTTCGTATCTATTACCTTCACACTTCTCATCTCCTCCCATAGACATCATCAAACCTGACAATATCCGCTTCGTCTACAAGTTCTCCTAGCTGCACTTCGATAATCTCAAGCGGAACTTTCCCTGGATTGGACAATCGGTGTTTCTCTCCTGCGCGAATAAAAGTACTTTCGCCCGGCCTCAGGAAAAACTGTCGATCTTTAACTTCCACACAGGCCATCCCTTTAACAACAACCCAGTGTTCACTTCGATGATAATGTAGCTGGAGGCTTAACTTGTGGTCAGGAAGTACAGTAATATTCTTAATTTTGTGCTCTGGAGATGTTTCAAGTAGGGTATAAGAACCCCACGGCCTGTAGACGGTCTGCCCTATGTATGCCCTTTCATCCTTTCTGTCTTTAAGCGTAGAGACGATATCCTTTACTTTCTGGCTGCTGGATTTAGGGCAAACTAATAGAGCATCACTGGTATCGACAATAACCATATCTTTAACATCGATGAGTGAAACAATCTTACCGCCTCTTGAATACACAAGATTTCCATTGGAATTGAGCAACATGGGATCACATTCATGAACCACATTTCCTACAGGATCTTTTTCAAGCTCGTCATAAATTGCCGCAAAATTTCCAAGATCGCTCCATTTCTGTTCTAGCCTTACAACTGCAACCTTATCGGATTTTTCCATAATTCCATAGTCAATGGAAATCTTGTCCACACAGGCATAAATCTCATTAATATCCCTTCCAGTCTCAAAACATGCAAAAACTGAAGGTGCATGTTTTTTAACTTCATCAAAGAAAAGCCCTGTTTCGAAAAGAAACATCCCACTATTCCAGAGACAGCCTTCCTGAATATACTTCTCTGCAGTTTCTAAATCAGGCTTTTCTCTGAATTCCGAAACTCTATAACCCGGCCCACAAGCATCTGAGGGTTTAATATAACCATATCCAGTATGAGGAAAATCAGGAACAACCCCAAAAGTAACCAGATAATCCGAAGCGAGCTTTTTAGCTGAAGAAATTGTCTGCATTGCGGCTTTGTCAAGGACATGATCTGAGGAAAAGATTCCTACTACAGAAGGCCCAAATTTTTTTTCAATTTCTTTCATTCCAAAGAAGATTGCAGGGAGAGTATTCTTGCCTTCTGGCTCGATTAAAACATTTTCTGGAGGAATAGAGTACCCTATTTCCTTAATTTGTCCAATTACAAAAAATTTTTGAGCTTCGTTCGTTACAACAAAAATTTCTGAAATATCAGAAACTTCAAGGCAACGAAGAACAGTTTCTTGGAAAAGAGAAGTATTCCCAAATTTTAAAAACTGCTTGGGATACATTTCCCGGCTGAGAGGCCATAGTCGCGTTCCCGAGCCGCCTGCAAGAATTATTGATTTTATACCTGTCATCTCCTTTAAATGCTGGTTCAAACGGATGCGATCTTAATAATTGAATTGAAGGTATAATAGATTAGTTTCTAATAAAGAGGGTACGAATACACTGAAAAATACGAGATTGAGCAATATATAATGAAAGTCATTAAATAAGCTTTGCCTAGGAAAGAATTGAATCTATTCACCACCTAGATAGCATGGGGTATTCTTTCTCAGAAGAGAATAATTGATTGCAGTATAACTTTTCACTTATTCGTCACCCAAAATGAGAGCAATTTTGTGTGGATTCAAATAAATCAAAATGTTGGGCTATCAAAGGCTCGAAGTCTATTAAATTTACAAGTAGTTCAAAAACCAAAATCAAGATCATAGGATTCTGTACTTAAAATTGAGAATTTTATTGGTATGATTTAGGAATTAAGCAGAATACAGAATCTTACTTAAAATCATTACTTGATTTTAAGAGATATGGAAACAAGGATATTTCTTTTACTGGACAGAGCTACATGGCATAGGTCCACAAAGGCAAAAGAATGTTATCAAAGTAATAAGCATTGGTTGCAAATACTATTTTTTCCTCCAACTACTCCAGATAGAAACCTAACAGAATATTGTTGGAAAACGATAAGAGAAGAGTTAACGTCAATCAAAGTTGCGCTGGCGCACCCCGCTGCAAGCAACGGGGTATGTTCGCGCCACCGCTCGAAATTCCGTTAAAGGAAATAACCCTAAATAATTTAGTTTGAGAAGAAGTTAACAACCGAAAAATGGAATTGATAGATTATATAATTATCAACGGTTATTGGGGAAGTTTCCATCCCCGCAGCAAGCTAGCGGGGTATTCGAATGAATAAAATCATTCAAAAATGTTAAAGTATTGAAAGAGGAACTGGGTGAATTTTGGGAGAAGAATACATTTACACATAAAATGTCGCATTATTTAAAATGGAGACTATAGCTTCAACTATCTAAAGCTAATATTTTTAAAATTATAGTGTAGTGACAAAGGTATAATACTTCAAAAACAGCTTTGAAAGAGCTTAGATTCCTCGTTTCTTTTTCAAAAAAAGCCCACATTTACAGTAATCTAATCCCTCACAGTACTTACTTCCTCTCTGAAAATGTGGGCATGAAGCACGGTATTTACATTTATTACGTGTTATAAAGGATAGTATGCCCATTTTCATGCCTTCCTACATATTACATACTATGTCAAAATATATAAAATGTTGACTTCTCTTTGTTTTTCATTATATTCCCGATGTATTTGTCTCAATTTTCAGGTATTTACCAATTAAACAACACCACAGCTATCTCAAAGCAAACCAAGCAGCTGATATAGAAAAGAAGATTAAAAAACAATTCAAAAAAATAGATAGGCAGAAAATTGAAAATTAAACGTTCCTATATATCTAAGACTTATCTCATACATTGTAAGCTTACAGAAATGCAAAGAAAATAACACATTTCCTACAGATTGTATTTAACCGAATACAAATGATAGTTTTTATGGAATTTACCTAGAGTTTATGCTAGCACATGGTTCTTGAGGACCTTTTAGTGCTGTTTTTCTCCCTATTATTTTCGGAAGTGACTTCAGTTATTTTAAAATATGGCAACCCTTTGATGGCCAGATGAGCCATTGCATCCTCAATATCCAAAGCAGGTTCCTTGATTTTGTCCGGGCTTGCGATAGCATTGAGCAGCTCCGCAAGCGCAGGGCTGTTCGAGTCCCAGATGCCGTCACTCCGGGTCTCGGCTGTGAAAATTTGCCATTCAATTTTAACTGACATAATGTTCCCCCTCTAAAATGTGCATTGCCCGTTCAGACTGTGCACTCAAAAAAATAAAAGCTTATAAATAGTCAGATATGCTTATTTTTATAAGCTTTCCCCTCTAATGTTATATTAATCTTATATCATATATAACTCAACTTTCTAACTAAAATCCAAACTTTTGAGAAGGAACAATGCGGACTAAAAGAGGCTGTAGCATGAGAATAGTTACAATCTTACAGTTCCATACCTGATTTGAGTGAGCTCAAAACTGTAAGCCTCTAGATTCTGGATTCATGTTTTATACATAGTTTGGAAAATCCAATACAAACCAATTAAACTCTGCAGACATTCCAGATTAGACACACGCACATAATCGGCAGAATAATCTCTTTTGCTCCCTTTAATTTTGCCAGCAGGTGCCCCTATCAGGATCTCAGAATAGACCCGAAAACTGGATATAACAAGTGCTGGAACAACAATATCAACAAAAGCTCCAAAAACGCAGTGAATTTAGAGAATTAAAAGGGTTAGAGCAAGCTCCTACCTAAATACCATTTTTCGTTTTATCCAATTCATACTAACTGCGCATATTCTTTATATAGATATTTTCTAGACTATATGAGAGAACTATTCTACCAATGCTACAATACAATTTCGCATCGGAGACAAAGTTCAATATCTCTAAGATTTGATTTTAATATTTGATATTCGTACGTATTCGATTAAATTAAGAATCAAATGGATTTTCTGTTTTCACGATTATGTTCAAATATTTATATAGCTTAAGCTGGAAAAGATATCAATTCCATTTCCTAGACTTGAATCGACAATAATTTTATATGAAAATCGACAGTAGTAATCGAAAAAAATTACGTAACTTAGAACCAAAGGCTTAATATTATAATAATAATTATAAAAACAGAGTTATGATTCCACCTGTAATTTTATACAGGGCTGTAGTTAAAAACGTATACTTATGTAAGCCACTGTAATATGATTTTAAAAATAGCCAAGGTAAATTTAGAAATTGAGTGAGATTTTATGGCGCCTATAGATATAATGATCTTTTTCCTAGAGATTGCTGTGATGCTCTTTATGGCATTGTTGTGCGGACAGGCAATGCGCATGCTCTGCTTTCCAGCAGTCCTTGGTGAACTTTTTGGCGGTATCATCCTTGGTCCAACAGTATGGGGATATCTTAGTCCAAGCACTTATAACTGGTTATTTCCAGAATCAGGGGCTATTTTTCAGGGCAGAGATGCCCTTATCCAGATCTGCATGCTGTTCTTTTTATTCGCAGCTGGCCTGGAGATGAATCTGAGTTTAATTAAGAAACGGAGCGCTAACATAGCCTGGGCCAGTTTAATGGGAATAGTGATACCATTTATAATGGGCTTCGGGATGATTTTTCTGTTCCCAGAAATGTGGAGAGAGCATTTCCAGGGAAGATTATTATTCTTTGCGATATTCATGGGCACAGCACTGTCAATATCCGCCCTTCCGGTTATTGCTAGAACGCTTATAGATCTGGATTTGATGAAGACAGATATGGGGATGATCATTACCGGCGCCGCAACTATCGATGATCTTGTAGGGTGGTCATTATTTGCCTTTATACTGAGCAATTTCGCGCCTGAGAGCATAATGGATATCCCGCCTTACATGACTTTCGTTATGGTATTTTTGCTATTTGCTTTCATGCTCACGGTAGGCCGGAGTCTAGCGCAAAAAGCTCAAAGATGGCTAAAGTTATATCTGCCCTGGCCGGGTTCGTTCCTAGGAATAACAACAGTCCTTATTCTGTTAGCCGCAGCTTGTGCTGAAGCAATTGGGATACACGCTGTCTTTGGTGCTTTTTTGGTAGGCCTGGCATTTTCTCAGGGTCTGGAAAAACGTGATGATGCGCATGAAATGATTCACCAGTTTGTTATGTATTTTTTTGCCCCTCTCTACTTTGTTTCAATTGGACTGCGGGCAAATTTCGTGACATCTTTTGACCTAACCCTTGTGCTTGCAGTTCTTATAATTGCATGTATAGGAAAAATATTCGGTGTGACGCTTGGTTTGATGATCAGCAAACTGCCATTTAGACAGTCTGCCGTAATAGGTATTGCCATGAACGCAAGAGGTGCTATGGAGATGATACTTGCTACCGTTGCCAAGGACGCCGGACTTATCGACGATCATGTGTTTGTGGCTTTGATTATTATGGCATTGCTCACATCCGTTTTAACAGGTCCAGCAGTCAGCCGATTAAGCGGTCTTGGTCATTATGAGGCTGATTAAATAATATCAAGTTTTTTAGAAGCCAGGAGAGTTTCTATTTTAATTCCTGTTTAAGAGAAGTTATCTCCAGGAAAACTCTTTTTAACTACTTATGAAATATTCTCCTTACTTTAAAAGTTCAGTTTCCTGTTTAGTGGATCATATAGGAACTTCGTAATAATAGAAGTTTTGAATTCCGTAAATGTAACTAGAGAAGCAGGTAACGACAGTATAAGTACAGTTAAGTGAATATCTAAAAAATGGAAACGCATTGATTTATACATAAGCAATATCATTGAGTTAAGGGGTTAATACAACAGATATTGGGCGGATATAATGCAAAGTAATGATCTTATTAAAGAGCAGGTACTACAGCTAAAAATAGAAATCGCGCAATTAGAAGCTGAAGTTAATAAGTTACAAATTATGATAAATGAAAAAAAATATGCTTTGAATAGGTTATCTGAATTATTAGAAATACGGGGAGTAACCTTAAACGATAATAAATGAATATATTTAAAGTAATTAATCTCCTGTATTAGTAGTTCTCGCGAATTATATTTTATTAGTTTCCCTTTAACCTCTTATCCATCTTTCATATTCTTTACTCAGTTCCTTCTCAATCTCTTTCTATATGTTTCAAGTTCTTTTTAGTAAATCTTGCTCGTGATTAGTATTGTAAAATGTGCTAGTGGCAAACTTTTACCTGAGATCATGGATTTATCACAAGTGACAACAATTTGCCCAGTAAACTATCGAGTTCCAGAACACTGAAGATATAGGAATCAACAATGAATATAATTACTAATTATAAAATCGTCAAATTTTGACTATATTTAAAGTAAGCCATATATAAATTCTGAAAAGATTGTTTTGGAATTTTCAAATCCTTTGTTTATTCCATCCAAATGATCTTTGGTATAACGCCTTTTTTAAAAATAAGAAATTATTTATGTCAGTTAGAAAGAAGTTTTAACGTTCGATTAATTATTCTCTCACCCGGTAATTAATTGACATGTTTTGACATACTTTATTTCGTCCCTTTTAGGGATTTTTGCTTTCTAATGGACTGACTTCCCACACTTCGAATTGACTGATTTTTGTCTTTTGGATCATAGTTTTTTTATAAAGCCGGTCTTTACTCCCCTTTCAAATCCTGCTTTCTCATAGAATCTCAGTGTGCTTTCCTCCTTTCTTCCGGTTAATAGCATAACTTTATAGCAATTGTTTCTCTTTGCAGTTTCCACAGCTTTCTGTAAGATTGCTGTCCCATATCCTCTATTTCTGTACTCGCTATGAGTTACCACGTTTTCTATTAATCCAAATGGTCTCCCACTTCTTGTTAAGTTCTTTATTATAGTTAGCATACACACTGATACCAATTTGCCGTCTTCTTCTACAACAAAATAGTATCTATTGGGATCATTGAAAATCTCTACCCATAATTGAGTTATATAATCCGTCCCTTTCATATCCGGATCATCAGAGTTTAGGTATTTATATAAATCAAGCAATTCATTTAACTCATCAAACTTTATTAATCTTACTTTATTTTGTATAGTATCACACTTCCCACTATATTTTGCAATATTTGTCAATAATACGAATAAAGAAGCATAATATTAACGTTTTAATTTTTTTTAAATAGTGACGTTCTGGGATAAGGTAAAAAAGAATTAAACAACAAATAAAGCTAAAAAAATAAAGTTGAAAAAAGGTAAAATAAGAGATAAAATAAGAAGTAAAAAATCCTGGATTGGTTGAGATTAAACTTACATCTTCCACTTTTCTATCTGCTTTTCACGCCATTTTTCTATTGCTTTCCAGATAGGCAGAGGATCAATTCCATGGACTTTAATATATTCGTCTCGCAAGTACTCATTCATATTGCCGTCTACAAAGCATATGTAGCCTGATCGGACTTGCAGCCTTGCTCCTGCTAGCCGCTGCAGGATTTATGCAAACTGCGCAGTAACGTCATTCTTCCCCACCGCCTGCTGATTCTATTCTGAACAGCTTTCCGCAATTTGGATATACTCCAACCATTGATTACCAACAAATTTATACACAACCAATTATTATTATATAGCATGAATGTAAAAGACAGTCAACTTGTTTTAGATTGGTTAGCTACTATTAACGCCACAAAAAATACGACTAGGAACTATTTACTTGCCATGAAAGTATTTTGTGAATGGACTAAAAAGAGTCCCGAAGAGCTAATTAATGAAGCTGAAGACGAAATTACGGCAGGTAAATTAATGCGGGAAAGAAAGGTAAAATCTTTTTTAATCCATTTTAGAAAATACCTGCAAGAAGAAAATAAAGCTCCAATGACAGTCAAATTATATATGAGTGCCATTTTTAGTTTTTATCGTACAAATGATATAGAATTACCAACCTTACCAAAAATGAAAGTCAAATCACTTGAAAAACATTGCGAGATACCCACAAAAGAGGACCTGCAAGAAGTTCTAAAAATATGTAATGTATTTCAAAGGGCTGTAATTCTTGTGGGTTGTAGTAGTGGATTAAGTGCCCAGGAGATTATTAATTTGAAAGTCAAGGACTTTAAGAAAGGATATGATCAAAAAACTGAAGTTACAACATTAAGGTTACGGCGTGAAAAAGTACAATATGACTTCGTTACATTCTTGAGTCCAGAAGCAAGTAGAGCGGTACAAGATTACATTTCTTACAGAAATCGTACTGTTCAAGTTGATTTTACTAGAAAACAAAACCAATTATTTAAGCAAAGAATATATTCCGATAATGATTTCCTATTTATTAATCGTAACATCTCAGATTCGTTTTTAGAAACAAATGACGATAATGAACGTCAATTATCACATCATGCGTTAATGAAAGCATATCAAGTTATTACCGAAAAGGCGCAAAAGGATATGGTAAAAGGAGATTGGAATTTAATAAGATCGCATAACATGAGAAAATACTTTAATAGTGCACTTCTTAATGCAGGTGCTGATTCTTTTTTTGTTGAATATCTTATGGGGCACACATTAGACAGTACACGTACTGCATATTTTAGAGCCTCTCCTGAAAAACTCAAAGAGACATACCTCAAATTCGTGCCGTATCTAACGATTCAAAAAGAGCTTGTAGTATCTGAAAGTGCAGAATTTAAACGAATAAAAGAAGAAAATCAGACATTACAGGCAGAAATAGTACGACACGTGGTTGAACGAGAAGAACTTCAAGAATTGCGGGCAGAAATTGAACACATGAAGTCGAAAGCCGAATATTTAATCCATCCCACTTCTGGACTGTCACAGGTACTTGATGAACGTTTCAAAAAAGAAAGAAGAAGGTTGAAAGAGCAACAGTTAAAAGAGGATTCTTCATAATAGAACAATCACCATTTATAAGTAAGTTGATTTAATAAATATTTATACTGATATATTGATAAAAATTTAAAATGTATAATTAGAACCAATATATGGTAAAATACGTAGTCTGTTGCCGATTTTGTGTTTATATATGTGTTTCGATGGATTCAAGGATCAGATATGTCCAGTGTATATGTTCATTTGTCAGGCAGAGATGTGAATTATGCTATTTTGAAGGCTAATGGGGTTTTAGATATAAGACACCTCCAGACGTTAATAGCGTAGCAGAAAGCCCAAAACTTGACTTGTCTTCAATAATAGAGGCTAAAGTGGGCAAATTCAGTAGTTCACTAATTTCTACTTCTCCTTAAACGATGTCTTCAAATATCTGTATATTGTGAAAACGCCGCCATATGTCTCTTTTATCATCAAAATCTGGATCTGGCCTTAAAATCGAATTAAAGTCAAAAGAATGTATTAATGCTGTATTACAAACTCTAAAAGACCATGTAACTATCAAGATCAATGGTTCCCTTACATGTGAAGACATTTTTCTTACTGTAGTGAATATGTCAGTCAACAAGAATTCTGTTCACTCTGTCTCAAAACAGTATCAAGATGTTGCTTGCGAAAGATCTCTAAGATATCATCTTAAGAAACTAAACATGGAAGAATTGATCAAGTCGAATGAAAAGATTCTCCTTCAAGAACTAATAAAAACCCTAAAAACGGGTAAGAGTTATGAATTCGCCATTGATATCACCGATGATCCGTATTACGGAAAAATAGACTCATCTAATGAGAAATATGTAATAAGTGGACAGGCTAAAAAGTCAACAAACTCTTTTTACTCATATATCTCCCTCTACATTACTAACAAGAATGAAAGGTTTACTGTATCTGTTCTTCCTGTCGAGAAGAACAAAACAATGGTTGAATACCTCTCTTATTTTATTGACCTCATCAAAAGACTGAATTTTAAAATTAAGGTTCTCTGTCTTGATAGAGGATTTTATTCTATAGACGTGTTTGAATTTTTGCAAAATAATAATGTTCCACACATAGTTCCAGTTATTAAGAGAGGAAAACAGATAAAGAAGATCCTGAAGGGGAATAAGGCACGGAGAGAACAATATGTAATGAAAAACTCAAAGAAAAAGATTCTTTTGGACATTATTATTGATGTCAAGTATTTGAAAGGTAAAAGAGGAAAAAAGGGACTTGAGACTCTCGGTTTTGTGTTTTTTGGAGTCAAATGGTCTCCAAGAAAGGTTAGTACGGTTTACAGAAGAAGATTTGCCATTGAATCATCATATAGGATGAGAAATGTAGTTAAGCCAAAGACGTCATCTAAAAATGCTGATATCAGATACTTTTATACGCTGATATCTTTCCTGCTAAAAAACATCTGGCTATACCTTCAGAAAAAACACTTTACAATTGTAAAGAGAGGTCCTCAGGTCGTAGATGAGGATAAGTTCAGATTTGATATGTTCATAATCCTCATTGAGGAATGGCTCAGAAAAAAGTTAAGGGTTAGATTAGTGGTGGAATGTCTGAGGTAAATGAATAGGGGGAAAACATAGAAGAGGGATTTTTAGCGAAGTACTGA
>DASXVB010000142.1:0-14078 GCA_036504475.1 Methanosarcina sp. | reverse complement strand
CATGTAAACTTTTTGTTCAATTCTAAGGCTGAAAGCTGCAAGTCCGAATGCCAAGAATAACGACTGTTTATTAGCCTAAGTCCTGACATTTAATTTTTTCCATAGATCCATGCATATTATATAAACATTGAGAAAACGAACACACGTATTAATGAAATTACTAGTAAAATCGGCATACATCCCGAAGAAAATTGCTTTCATAGGGTTGGGTACAAAATTTCAGATATTATTGAAAAAAGATTCATTTGTATTCGGGTAAAGAATCTGTTAACGTTAAAACGACTACTGCAATCCTCTATACATCTCGATTTACATTTATAGGTTTACAGAAATGGCAACAAAATAGCACATTTCTGATAGACTGTATCTTAACCGAATACAAATGCAAAAAGATCCCATGTCTATTAATTTTATAGACTTATAGCCTTTCCACTACATCAAACAAAATTTTAAATTCAGTTCCTAGATCTCGTTTAAGCTCAATTTTACCATTTAGCTGGTCAACAAGAGTACTTACTAACTGCAGTCCGAGTGATTCAAGATTTTCTAATTCTAAATTTTCAGGAATTCCTTTTCCGTTATCCGAAACTGTTAGACTGAAACGAAATTTACTCATTTCGTCATTAATCTCTTCCCTGCAAAGCTTAACTCGGATTTCCCCTTCTTCACCTTCAGTAAATGCATGTTTGAGAGAATTGGAAACTAGTTCATTAACAATTATTCCTAGCGGGACAGCAACATCCATATCAAAGAATGTATTTTCTTCTAGATCTGTGTTCAGGTGGATGTTTTTGCTACTAAGGCTGTAAGTCTGGAAAAGATTTTCAGCCAAATTTTGAAGATATATCGAAAAATCCAGCGTGTCGGCTCCTTTTCCTTTATATAGTTCTTCGTGGATTAGGGACATTGAGAGTACACGGCTCTGACTTTCCCTGAATGCTTCAAGTACTTCTTTATCCCGGAACTTTTCAGCTTGAAGATCTAACAAGGATGAAATTACCTGCAAGTTATTCTTGATTCTATGATGGATTTCCTTTTTTCTGGCATCCTCTATTTTTGCCATGGTTTCTTCTGCCTTGACACGCTCAGTAATATCTCTGGCGATAGCTGAAATAGCCACCAGCTTTCCAGATGCATCAAAAATAGGAGAAAGAGTTATTGAAACAGTAATTAATTTACCATCTTTTCTTAACCGTGAAGTTTCATAATTCTTGATCTTTATGCCCTGTTTAATCCTGTTAATTAACCTTTTTGTTTCATCCTTAAGATTAGCCGATGCTAGGATTGATACGTTTTTTCCAAGAATTTCCTCCGCTGAATAACCATAAACTTGCTCTGCTCCTTTATTCCAGCTTGTAATAATGCCTTCAAGAGATTCAGTTACAATAGCATCATTCGAAGATTCCACAGCATTCGCCAGGATCTGAAGTTTCTCTTCCGCTCTGTTACACTCTGTAATATCCTGAACTATCCCCTTCACTCGTATAGGAATATTATTCTCATCAAAAATAATTTCAGGTTGAGAGTGAACTGTACGTTCTTCCCCACTAGCTAAGACAATCCTATAATCAATGCCGAAGAGTTTTCCGCTTAAAGCTTTCCTGCCGTTTAAAGCTGTCTTGATAGCATTATTCACATATTCTCGATCTTCAGGATGTATATAGTTTAAAAGTTCATCGTAAGTTGCGCCTGATTCTTGGGGAGAACGTCCAAAAATCCGATACAATTCCTCAGACCAGTATATTTCACCAGTTACAAGATCCCAATCCCAATTTCCAATATGAGCAATTTTTTGAGCTTCAGCAAGACCTTTTTCATTTTCTTTCAATGAGTTATAAGCCTTCTCAAGCTCAGTTGTTCGTTCTTTAACTTTTTCTTCAAGGTTTTCATGTACTTTTTTTAGAGCTTCTTCTGCGTTTTTGCGCTCTGTAATGTCGCGAACGATGCCTCCGCTGAAGAGTGGTCTTCCGTTCTGATCTTTATTCACCGTGAAACTATCAGCGAACCAGCGATATTTGCCGTCCTTATGTTTGAACCGGTACTCCAGAGTCCCAAAACCATCATTGTACGCCTGGACTAGTCCCGAAGTAACTATGAGGAGATCGTCGGGATGAACACGACCGAGAGTCTCATTGGCACTCATTACGCTGATCTCCTGGGCAGAGAAGCCAGTAATCTTCTCTACCACTGGGCTCATGTAATCATAGATGTCAGTCTGAAGGTTTCGCCGGTACGCCACATCAAGTGAGTTTTCAAGAACCGAACGAAATCGATCCTCACTTTCCCGCAGTGCATCCACTAGGGTATCACGTTCCGCCAGCGATTGGGATAGCTTGATATTGCTGTAACTTAGTTGTGAGATCATGTTAGCAAAGGTCATGAAAAAGGCCATGCTTGTATCCACAGCTTCTCTACTAAGCCGAGGAACTTTTTTAAGAGCGGCAATATATTCTTCCTCATTAAAGCCATATTGCCTAGCCTGGGCTCGGAAAAGTTCATAGTCTAGAGGCTCGTCTTCAAAAAAGAACTGTCCTGCGAAGACATAGCCGACATGCTGGTCACCGACCATGATTGGAGTCACTATGTCCAACATATTGTTCTTGCACCTGTAGAGCTTAAACTCTCCCGGAGAAACACCCGAGGATAGTTTGATGTTACTTTCTACGCAGTGCTTGAAGGTTTCTGGATGAACCCTGTGGAATTTGGTACAGATATCCTGCCATCCGGCGCCTACTAGAACGTTTCCTTTGAGATCATTTAGGCCAATGGGAATGTGAACAAGCTTGTAGAAATCGTCCATAAGGGACTGGATTACCTGAATATCAATGATATCAGCAAGTTCTAGATTCGCCATTTCTTGAGTAGGTGAGAGAAAGTTATCGAACTTCAACCTGACGCGCTGCTTACTCTGGAGCAGGCCCTCCTCTATCCGATTACACTCGGTTATATTTTGCCGCTCGGAATTTTCGATCCTCTCCCATTTTCCTTTCCTTCTGATCAAAGAAAATTGATGGTTGAAGGCTATGTCAATACTATCTGCTGTACTGCACACATCAAGAAAATATGGGCACAGAGAAATTATCTGACGCTTACCAATATTGACATCCATTTTTTTCTCATAATCAACAAAGCTATCCCAATTCCCTTTTTTCAAACAAGGAATATTCCCTGCTATCCTGAGTCCATCATAGCCATGTGCTAGAGCTTGATCTAATTTTTCAACTAATCCATTTAAAACGCTCTCTGAATCGAAAAACTCTGTTTTTATATAACAATAAGTATAAGGGATAATTTCGATTTGCTTTTTCTCCATATAAACATCAATATCAGGAACAACCCTTCTCAAAGCTTCTTTTGCTTCTTCTACTTCCAGGAGTTCTGGTGTAACCCAGAGACAAAACTCATTATTCTCTAACCCTGCTTTAAAATAAGGGATAAGTATATCCATCAAATCTTTTTTTGTCTGGTAGAATTGGCAGAAGTGAGTTCCCCAGGGCACATCTCCAATAATATTGATACCAGAATTTCTCAGCTTTTCTTTCATTCCATCCTTCCTAACCACAAGACATAATTTTAAAGTCCCATAGCTAATCATCTGTGAATAATTGTCATTTAGAGACTATGTAGGACTTTCCAAATTTTCATCAAATTAAGCAGAGTAGATTTCATGATCATTTCTTTGGAAAAACAGAGGATCAATCCACACAATGATTTTAATGACACATCAGTATATAAATAATATAATATTAATATTTCCGAAATTCTTCGATTATATCAGATATACAGTTGTTTCTTGAAATTATTCAAATATTTATGTCAGTTATATGCATTAAATTTAAAAAAGATTTGGATATTACGGTAAATATTAACATTAAACGAGTTCAAAAGGGAAAGTAGAACAAGAAATTGAAGAACATTTTATTTTTGTTGGAGGCTTAAAAGTTGGAGTTAACGTATTTATTTTCTTTAGAAACCGGTAATTAGTTGCAAAATTTGGGCTAAGAAGATTTTATAACAAAGCCTTTCTATAACTGAATCCTAATCCTCTAATTAGGGCTGAATTTGCTGTATAATTAGAGCTAAGTACTCTGTCTAATCAGGTTGAACCTTTATCCATATTGCTAAGCTGTCTTATGTAGAATCTTTGGAGTTCCTGCGCTTCCTGCCCCAAGTATTATTTCTAACTTTTGTATGCTGCAGTTTCCGGATATTTTTTATCAGCCCGAGCCTTGTCCCATCAAGCAGATATATTTCTGCACGCTCAAGTTCAATTCCCCCCGAGGAAAAAATAGGACCCAGAAGATCTTCCTGCGTTGATTCGTTGAAAGGCACACCCCCGCACAACTCGTTAAAAGCTGGCATAATAAAAAGTTCAGGGTTAGCCCAATGAAGATGGTTTTCAAAATCGAGGTTTCCGAAACGGCCCTTAAGAAGATCCGCATTGAACTTCGTCTTGATCCAGGCAGGTTCAACTATAGAGTAACCAAGAGCATCTGTAAAACGAACAGTGGGATGATTATGGGCAGTAACTACATGAGATGAAGCCAATAGATCAGGCGCAGGCCAGGTATGACCGTGAAAATATCCTACCCCATCAAGAACTGCACCGCGTGCAGAATGAACACTTATATCCTTTTGCCTGTTGAAAAGAAGTTCGATTCCTCCGTCATGGTTTCCTGGGAAAATATCCACATGCGTATATTCTGCAAGTGTTTCAAGGAAGCGAGGAACCTCATCTTTTTCCTGCCAGGAGACCTGAGGAATATTATGCTTTACATCCCCAAGGAGTATTACTCTATCAGGAGAGCTTGCCTGGATATAGCCAAGAATCCTGTCCAGTCGTCTTTCCATCTGGCTGAGCAAATTGATTCCACTCCTGTAGAGATCCCACTCGATCCCAAGGTGAATGTCGGCAACTACCAGTGAGGTTTCGGTATTGGTCACAGTTAGAGCAGGTTCTTCAATAATAGGTGTAATTTCAGGTGGCATAATCGATAAAAGATTGTTTTTCAGAATTTAAAAATGCATATTAGACAATAGCCTAAGACAGTTTCAATTTCAACGCGTATAGATATATTATACTTTAGTTATATAAATAAAACAGATAACATAAAAAATAAGAATAGTAAAGACAGGTTAAGCTTAGCTGAATGAATCTAAAGCAGATAGAAGGTTCTCATACTCTAGATTTTTCATACCTAAAACTTCCAGAACATAAAGACTAAAGAATCGCTCAAAAAGGGATCAATTAAAAAAATTTAATTTATTTAAGAGCAATTAAAAACTGTTATCTAAATTTAAGAATCAGGTGGAAATAAAATGGCCAAAGAAATAGCTATGAGAACAGCTGGAACTCAAGACGCAGACTCTTTGGAGAAATTGGTAAATGAGACAATTGATACCTGCTATTTCGGTATTTACCCACAGGAAGCAATTGATTACTTCAAAGATTATCACAATCGAGAGAATATCTTTAATGACATATTGAAAGGATATTGTCTAATCCTGGCTATTGGAGAAGAGTTCATAGGAACAGGCACTCTTCTTGGTTCAAATGCTAGAAGAGTTTTTGTAAAGTCGGCATATCAAAAGATGGGGTTTGGTAAGAAAATTATGTATAGACTTGAAGAAAAAGCTGTGGAAAAAGGAGTCCGAATAATAGATCTGGACGCTTCGCTTGTAGCATATCCTTTCTACAAGGCCCTGGGTTATGAAACACAAACTGAAGACACAATTCCAGTGAAAAACGGGCAAAGCTTGGGATATTACAAAATGACTAAAGAGCTTAGGGGTTAACTAAAGTTCGATAACGTAGCTCTTTTGCAGTTAGATCTAGTAGTTCTCAAAGATAGAATCATTATTTCAAAAAAATGAAAAAAAATCAATTTGTACTGGCACGAGACAGCTTTGGGGAGAAAAGAAATCCCAGAAAACTCAAATCACAGTACTAATTCAGATCCTTATCCAGATCCCGATTTTATTTCTCATACCTTAGTACATCATTAATCGTATCTACGTATTCAATCCTGATTCCCACATTTTTTTCGATATATTCTTTAGCGTCTACGGTTTCTGGTTCTCTCTCAACAATAGTAAAACCACCAAACTTTCTTTCTACGTCTTTATATGTAACAAGCTGGCTGTTTTCCCTTGGAACTAGGAAGAGCGTTTTACCTCCGGCTTTTGCTGCCTGCGCTTTTTCCAGAATTCCACCTATAGGGCCGATATTGCCTTCATTGTCAATCGTGCCTGTAAGGGTTATACTGTTATTCAATTTTGTATTGTTATCAATAGCTGAAATTGTAAGCAACGTCATGAGAGCCCCTGCACTTGGACCATCAACACCCGGCGTTTGATCCGGAGCAGTAATGCTGAAGATAATATCACTGCTTGAAAGTTGCTTCCCGGTTTTGTTTTCAGCCACAAAAACTGCGGTGTTTGCGGCATCCTGGAAGATCACACCCATCAGAGGAGTTGTTTGAACGAGCACACGGCCTTTTCCGGGCCTGACCTCAACTGAGATTTCAAGGAGGGCACCTTTTTCGGAAACAGATTGCTGGATAAAGGGACCTGTCTGATCGGTCATCACCTTTTGGAAAACTGCAGGTCCCTGAAGAGTAGCAAATCCCTCAATTCCTGTAGGACACGTTTGAGAGCTGTTTTCAAGGTCAAAAACTTTTTCGCGATAAGATTTTAACTGAGAAGCATAAGACTGAAGCGATTCATTATTCTGATTTATCTGCGCCTTAAGGTTTTCATTTTCTGTTTCAAGGGAATTTATGCGAGTCTGCATTTCCTGGACCTGTTTTCCCTCAAAGGACGGCTGTTCTTCAAACATGACAAAATAAGCGTTTGCAAAAAGAGAAAGAACCAGTAAAACAACAAGAAATTTGGACTTCATACCACCTACCACTTTTAATTTGCTTTAGATGATACTTATTTCTTCCTTCTGGAACTATAAAGAAAACTGCAAAATTTCCGTAATAGCAAGCATCGTATTATCATCGACAGATTATGTGGAGTTCTCTTCCAAGGCTTGGGTACAAGCGTGAACTTTTTAATAATACCTGAAGTCCCGAGGAAGATCTGAAGGCGGAGATAAAGGATATGGAGAGAAAGATCGTGGGGATAGATCAGTCTTCGGCTTCTTTAACATTTGGTCCTTCTTTCGTATCCTGAACGATATAGCCCAAAGATTTTATTTCTTCTCTGAGAGCATCCGAAACTGCCCAATCTTTACTTTTTCTGGCAATTTCACGCTCTTCAACCAGTCTCATCACTTCTTCAGGGATTTTCGTTTTTCCGGATTCCGCAAAAAGACTCAAAACATCTGAAAATTGCCTGTAAAGAGAATGAAGCTTTTCTAGAACCTGCCGATTTTTCTCGGATTCAAGATACCTGTTAGCTGTACGTGAAAGTTCTTTGAAAACCGTTATGGCTTTAGGGGTATTGAAATCGTCCTCAAGAACCTCTCTGAACTGAATCTCAAATTCAGGAAGAATTTTAAGGACTTCACTGTCCTGAGGATAAGCTTTATTATCTGCACTTGCCAGGGCAAACTCAAGGTTCTCAAGCGTTTCTTTAAGCTTTAAATAATTACTTTTAGCGTTTTCTGCAAAGTCATCGGAATAGTCTAGCTTTTTACGATATTGAACTGAGAGAAACATAAAGCGCACAACTTCTCCACCGTACTTTCCGACAATTTCAGGTAGTGTAAAGACGTTTCCTTTGGACTTGCTCATTTTCTCCCCTTCAACTATCAGGTGTTCCCCATGGATCCAGTTGCATGCAAACGGTTTTCCGGTTGCCCCCTCCGATTGCGCAATTTCGTTTTCATGGTGAGGAAAAATAAGATCTACTCCTCCTAAATGCATATCCAGCGTGGGCCCAAAGCTGTTCATAGCCATTACCGAACATTCTATATGCCATCCCGGACGGATTTTTCCCCAAGGACTTTCATAATAAATATCTCTTTCAATTTCCTCAGGAGTTGAAGCTTTTAGGAGAGCAAAGTCGCGAGGGTTGTCTTTATCATATTCATCCACATCCACCGACGCGCCAATCATAATGTTATCAAAATCGAGCTTTGAAAGCTTGCCATAATCCGGAAACCCTGAGATTCTATAATAAACCGAACCATCTTTTTCGTAAGCTAGCCCCTTATCTATCAATTTTTGCGTAAGCTCAATCATGCCGCCAACATTTTCCGTAGCCTTCGGGTAAGCTGAAGCCCTTCTTATGTTCAGCATATCAAGGCCTTTAAAGAATTCTGCTGTGTATTTATCTGTAAAATCCTTAAGTGACATTCCGGCTGCTTTTGAGTCCCTGATAGTTTTGTCATCTATATCAGTAATATTCATTACAAGCTTTACTTTATACCCTAGGTACTCAAGCGTCCTTACAATATTATCTGCCATCAGGAAAGTACGATAATTGCCTATATGCGGCATATTGTAAACTGTAGGCCCGCAGGCATAAATCGAGACTTCACCTTCTTTTAAGGGTTTGAAAACCTCTTTCTTTCTTGTAAGGGTATTATAAACCTGGAGCATCTGGAACGCCTCTGAATATTTAATTACCAAGAGTACTTATTAAAAGCAAAGCTGATTTTTAGATTTATTCAAATTTAATTTCAGTTTATTTGAATTCAATTGTTATCATTATTGTTATCTAATTAGTCAAAGAGGCTTTATTACTTTCGCCGCAAGCCTTTTCACAAGCCTTTTCAAAAAAGGCTTGAGCGAAAAAACCACTGCTAAATCTAAAACGACGTGGTCAGCGTGATAAACCGGCGCAACGGTTTCAGGATAGATTTTCCTCAAATATAGATACTCCAATTCTTTGCAGGATCTTTCCCAACCGAAAAAGAGGAAGACCCACAATGTTATAAAAATCTCCCTCAATTCTTTTCACAAAGGCCGCACCTTTTCCCTGAACAGCAAAAGCTCCTGCCTTATCAAGGGGTTCTCCTGTCCTGACATAAGCTGAAATCTGTTCTTTGCTTATTTCATCCATCCAGACTGTTGTGGATTCCAGTTCACTGATTTCCTTCCCGTTGTCAAGATCAAGAACCGTAAGCACGGTTATAACACTAAATTTCTGTCCGCTTAACATTTCCAGTATTTTTTCTGCATTTCGAGGAGATTGGGGCTTTCCCAGAAGTTCTCCTTTTAAAAGCACCGAGGTATCAGCAGAAATTATAAGCCCAGAATTGAAATGTTTAGCCACGTTTCTGGCTTTTTCGGCGGAATGCTTTAAAAGAAGTTCTTCAGGACGCAAGCCAAGACAAGGAGATTCCTCATAGGAACTGGCATAAACCAGAAAATTATCTCCTATAAACTGTTTAAGCAATTCTTTTCGCCTTGGAGATGCAGATGCGAGAATTATCTGACGCATGGAAAAAATCGGGATGCATAAAATATATTTGTATTGCATACATGGGAGCATGGAAATTAATTAGGAAAATTATAAAAATAGAGGAAAAATTGATTAGAAAGTTAGAAGAGAAAGTTATGCTTATCCGTGAACACCTTCAAAGAACCTTCTGATATTGCAAAGATCCTCAGCCTTTCCTAGAAGGATACAGGCGTCTTTTGCCTGAAGGAGGAAATTGCCTTCTGGAGTGTAGATAAGGTCTGAGCCTCTGCGAACCGAGAGCACTGTTACTCCGTGTGTTTTCCTGAAATCCAGATCTGCCAAGGTTTTTCCATCAAAGGTTGAGCCACGACCTACTTTAAGAACCTGAATATCGACACCTGGAAGTCCATCCTTTATACTAAACCCACTATCAATATTTGTATTAACGGACAACTTGCGAAGCATCCTGTAGCCATTAGCTCGCACATCATTTACGAGTTTTTCAATATCCTCTCTCGGAACTAGATACTCTTCCAGCAGGCGAACAAAGATTTCTACTGAAGTCTCGTATTCCTCGGGAATAATTTCATCCGCACCCAGAGCATTTAGCCGTTTCATTTCCTGCAAATCTCTTACTTTTGCGATAATACAGATATTAGGATTCAATTGCTTTGCAATCTCCACTATTTTTCCTGTGGCAGCTGCGTCCGAGATTCCGGCAATAAGAACTCTTGCATTCTTGACGCCTGCGTGTTCCAGTACAACCTTAAAAGTTGCATCGCCATAGTGAATGTTTTCTCCTTTCTGCTTTTCCTGCTTAACGATTTCAGGATTCGCGTCTACAATGATATAAGGAATACACGCGGTTTTTGCAGCCTTAGAGATTGTTCTTCCGGAGAAACCGAAGCCTACAATTATTAAGTGATCTTTCATCTCAGGCTCGGCCTGTTCTTCTTCTTTAATGGGTTCTGAATATAAACCGTGTACCAGTTTCAGACCATAAGTTGTGCCTGAAACTTTTTTAATAATGAAATCGGCAGGCTTGTAGGAAGCATTAATCAAAAAGGGCGTAACTCCCATAGTAATGATGGAAACTGCAAGAAATGCCTGGTAAATATCTTCTGTCAGGAGAGAATATTCCACCCCCAACCTTGAAAGGACAAAAGAGAATTCTCCTACCTGAGACAACGCAAGCCCTGTCAATATAGTTGTACGGAGTGGATAACCTAGAATAAAAGTTATAGCTACTCCTGCTATTGATTTTACAAAAATTAGGGCAATAGAAGCAAGGATAAGGATAGGGAGATGGTCAAGCAAATACCCTATGTTCAGGAGCATCCCTACAGACACAAAAAAGAAGCTCATGAACATGTCTCTTAAAGGCACGATATTACCCATTGCCTGTTGACTATATTGAGAACCTGATATGACAATTCCAGCTAAAAAGGCTCCAAGGGCAAGAGACAGTCCAATACTTGAGGTAAAGACTGCTGCTGATAAACAAATGAAAACAACACTAACAAGGAATAATTCTTTATTACCTGTCCTGCCCACATGGTAGAATATCCAGGGGATCAGGAATTTAGCGCTCAGAATAAAAACTAGAATGATTAGTGAGCCTTTGACAAAAACGGTTGAAAATGAACCCTCAAAATTTAGAGAATCTCCAGCTAATAATGGAGTAATAAGAATTAGGGGAACGATAGCAAGATCCTGAAATATCAGAATTGCAAGTGAGGTTTTTCCATGTGCTGTATAAACTTCATTTCTATCCTGGAGAACCTTAAGTACTATTGCAGTACTGCTAAGCGAAATCAAGAAACCAAGGAAGACAGAAGTAGCGGAGCTAAAACCTAGAGACGAACATACGATGAGGACCAGAAACGTAGTTAAGAGAATCTGGAGAGTTCCTCCCATAAATAAAGCCTTTTTTATCTTCCAGAGTTCTTTTAATGAGAGATCAACTCCAATTGTAAAGAGCAAAAAGACTACACCGAGATCGGCGTTCAGTTCATTTTGCCCTCCGTTGAGAATCCCAAGCCCGTAAGGACCGATCAACATTCCGGTTACAAGAAAGCCCAGTACAGGAGGAACTTGAAATCTGTAGAAAATAGTAAGAATTAAGATAGCAAAACCTAGAAGTACGTCAACGTTTGCCAGTAAAGAGGAAACCATTTATTTTGCTCCTCCATAGATTGAAATAAGGTTATCTAAGCCTTCTGGAATCTTAAAAAGCCTAAGATAAACCTGGGCATGGAATATCAAGAATATACTTGTCAGCCCCAAATTTTTTTGATTGTTGAATAACAATATTTATTAAAAGATATAGTATTTTCGGTGGAAGACCGAAATCTCGTGAATCCAGGAAATGTTCTTCACAGCAAGTGAAAATTAAGAAAAATAAACGAAAATTAAATCGAAGAGCTAATTGAACATAGACAAATAAATTCAAGATGATATAAAAATAAACCCGCCGGTAAAGAAGAGTGGAAAATTAGTAAAAACAAGTTTTGTACTGAAAAATAATGGATCCTTGAGCTGAAAATAACGGCTCTTCATCTGAAAAACAATGGATCTTACTTAAAAACGCAAAATAACTTTAAAGAGGCCTGAAACAACATAAAAACTTACATTGTGGATAAAAAGAAAAAATACTATAATCTGTAAGTGAAAAATCAAGTTGCTCTGCCGTGCTGACAGAAGTGATTATTTGGGTTTGCATCTTTGAGATCATATTCCTTCCAGACCTCACATGAACCGCAGATGCATTGTCTTTTAAAGTTAAGGTCCTGACATGTGGCCGTACCTTCTGAGCAATAAACTCCCGGAACGTTCTCTGGATCTGGAACTTCCCCTGCGGGAGCATTCTCCAATGCCTGTCTTGCAATCTTAACTTCACTCTGTACACATCGACTATTAGCCTGAACCGGACACTGCGGGCATCTACACCGGTTAATGTTTTCCTCTACATAAGGAACCACAAAGTCCGTACCCCTCTGAAAAGTTATATTCCTGTCTCTAGGTGTTATAGAACTTTTCTCTTCGGTTGGTACATCTCTTCCCATATTCTGTTACCCCCAAACTTAATATTCCAATTGATTTTCTTATTTCAGGTTTTGGCTTTCGGACATAAAAGTGTTTTCAGTCACAGAAAGAATATATGCTAGTGAGTGAGCAACAATATAGCTGCAACCTTAAGAGGCTATTGAAACTTGAATTAAGCCATTTTGAGAGCCAAGAGAAAAATCCTACATAGATCAGTAACAGGAAAAATATAGCGATAACCGTCAGGTACAAAGTAGAAATGAGTGTCTAAATCTCAGGATTTTTTCCTTGATCAAGGTATACTTAAAAGTCAGAAATAAGGAAAATTTTCGAAAAATTCAACCCTTTTTTCAGATTGTAAGATTTAAGAAAATACGAAATTAGACTCATTCGTAAATTCACTTCGACGACTGCTATCTAGTACAGGGAAAGGAATTACGCAGTTTAACTGAAGAACCTAGTCGCACGAGACTCCAAACTGTCTAATTCATAATATATGTGGTAGAGGTACGTGCTAACACGCCTTTTTTACTATTTAAGCAGTAATTCCTATTAAGAACACTCCCTGTAGAGATTTTAGATTTGAATAATTGAAGGCTTTATTATCCCTGCAGTCTAGTTCAAAGTTTTACGAACGAGCCCTCGTTTATTTATATTGTATCACTCTAGTAATTTTACCAGATGCCAGACCAGTTGTTGTCCTCTCCAAAGAAGCAACCATTTCCGAAGACGCAACTGTTTCCGAAGAAGCTACCTCCAAAGAAGGCGTCAAAGTCAAAGTTGGAGCAGCTGTCGCATTTATGTTTGTGGCAGTCGCATTTATCTTTGTGTCCACAATCACATTTATCTTTGTGTCCACAATCACATTTATCTTTCCAGTAGCCGGCACTAGCTGACGCAGCTGTTAGTGATGCTACGAAAAAGACCAGCACTAAAACACTCATTGTCTTCTTAAGTATTCCCATTTGTATACTCCTCCAATTTGATACGACTAAGCTGTTGGCGTTTCAATCATCTTCTTATCGGTAGACACCAGCACCTAAATATTACTTTTCCATTTATTCATTGAAGTATTTCTGGCAGATTTATTACTGGCAGATTTTACTCTTATTTAATGTGCTGAAAAAATGTATCGATAAAAATGATCCCAAGTTGCCCCAGCAAATAGTACGTACCAACAGGAGATTATACTCAAAGAATATAATAGATATAGAAATATAAATTAGGAACTATCTGTAATTAAAAGAATATAATATATAATATATATTTAATAATATATAATTTGCAGCGTGCTGATTCTGTTCCAAAATCTAGTGATTTTTGCATTTTTTGATTGAAAATTTGAATTATCAAGAAGAATCCAGTTTTCATCAAAATAAATATTCGACATCAAAAGACTTCAATTCCTAAGTTGCCTCACAAGAATTGTGACCAATTACAAAATCTAATGGTTTTGAATTTTACATTTATCGCTAGATTTTGGTACTGAGTCCTTTTTTCTTGTGAGCAGTAATATTTATAGGAATAGACTTACTTTAAAATTTAATTTGGGTTTAATTCAAAGAACCTTTATGCCTGCTTTGCGATTTAGAATTTTCTTGTCAATTAAAGGAGTTAAATCAAAAAAAGGGTTTTGTAGAAATCAATATACTTAACCAAACCGAAATTAGACTTTT
>DASXVB010000141.1:0-11536 GCA_036504475.1 Methanosarcina sp. | reverse complement strand
TTCCCTCTAACCTGCAGTAATCCTCCACCCACAACGATAATCAGCCAAATTATAAAAATTCCTAGTGAAGTAGGCCAAGCTTTTCTTAATGTATTCATCTTTATTTTCTCCAATCTGATTCGAAAATGTCCTTTTTTCCGGAGGGGTGTCACTACTACTAACTAGGATTATCACTACCACTATTGAAGGCGTGTAATATGCACCGGCGTAGGGGATCCAATCAAGCGGGGAACACCTCATTTAAAATCCGCTCGTGGATGCCTTAATCTCAAAAACTATATAACATCTAATTTAATTATCAGCTTTAATCTGCAATTCGCTACCTGAAGTAAGTCGACAATATAAAGCATAGATGAAGTTACCAATAAAAATAGTCAACCAAGCAGTTAATAAAAATGCCAGTATATGACCAGCTCCAGAACCCCATCCACCAGGTTTGGTTAAAATGGCTACATTTTCATTCTGGCGTTTAAGCTTCCACCCAGAAACGATACAGTCTTCAACTTCCTGCTGTAACTTCTCTTTTGAAATTCGCTTGACACTAACATTCGCCATGGTACCTAACTCCATTTTAGATACATATATGCTATAATCAAATTTACGCTGGTTCACACCGCTGCAAGCAGAGAGGATCCAGCTGAAATAATACATTCGTTACAGATTATCGGTCGTAGATCATATAGTTTTTATATCTTCCTAGTTGAGCAACTTCTTCAATTTCGCGATATTTTCCAGAATCGACCATCAAGTGCGTAAGCCCTGGTAAATTGCGGACTTGACTATAACTGACGACACGTAGTACCTACCACAAAAATGGAATTAATCTATAACGAACTTTTTGACAGTATTCTTTATAGCCTGGTAAATTTTTGGATAGAAACTTTTCTTCATCAAGAAGTCTCCAGATGATTACCAGCGTAAAGGGAATAAATATTAGTAAACCCCACCACGAGCCAAGCGCAAGAGGAGTGCCTAGCATCATAATGAGACCACTCACATACAATGGGTGCCGAACTATACTATACGGTCCAGTTGTTATTACTTTTTGATCGGCAGTTACTTCAATGGTTGCAGATGCAAAAGCATTTTCTCTGAATACGAGAATGAGTAGAAAAAATCCCAACACTACAAGAATGTCTCCCAGAATGGCAATGTAGAACGGGACATGCGACCAACCAAAACGATGGTCAAATGCGGGAATAACGAGAAAGGCAATAAATAATATAATAACAAAAAAATGTGTAATCTTCTGAGTCTTTTCTTTCTCAGAGCCTGGTCCCGCATTAACTCTACGAGCCAGAAGTTCAGGGTTTGTTCTCAACAAATAAAATGTAACCCCAGCTGATGATACAACAAATACGATTGAATAAATCCATGCTTGCCAGAAATTAAATGAACCTGCTGGAACAAAAAGGAACAACCCGATGATGATAATAATCTCTACAAAACCAAGCAGAGTTTTTATTTTTAGATTATAAGTGGTTCTGTCAACAGTATTCATTTAATTAACTCCTTCCTCAATTTATATGCTTATAAATTACAAAGCATTAGCAGAATTTCAATACACGTTTACACAATCCAACTTAGAATTTATCCCAAAAGTCAGATCAAAAATATGGTGCTTTGTTTATGGAAAAAAATGAAAACATTGATTTCGCTGCAAAATTTAACTTGCGAGGTATTGAAAGAGTTTTGGAAGGAGAAGAAATAATTGATGCTATTAGTGGTTTTATAGATAGAACTATGGCAGGAGTAAAACAGAAGAGGGCAACAGGTGCTTTAGTATTAACTCCTACACGTGTTATATTATACCATAACAAAATGTTATTTAAGGGACATTCTTCTATGGAGTTTCCTTTGCAAAGAATTAATAGTGTTGATTTCAATTCAGGTATGATATATGCTGATATCAAAATTCATGCAGGCAGCGACATACTAATAATGGATAAAGCATCTAAAGTATACGGAGAAAGGTTCATAAAGAATTTGAAGACACTTATTTCTAACTTAAATAACCCAACATCAACCACTCCGAATTCCCAGTTTTCTCAATCTCCTCAAGTTTCTGACGCTCCTCATATTTCTCAAGCTCCCCAAATTGATATAGCCGATCAGCTTCAAAAACTTGCAAACTTAAAAGCACAGGGTATTTTAACCGAAGAAGAGTTCACCACACAAAAAAAGAAACTTCTGGGATTATTATAAATAATTAGATCTGTTGCAGTTAGAAGCCAGTACTAACTTTCTTGATATTACTAAAATTTCCACCATTTCTTTTTTCTCTAGGCATCTTTCGCGCCTTTTGGTTTATCAGGCTCTTCTTTTAATATGAAATTGCGAGTTTTATTTAAAAAAAGGAGTTATTTTTAGATTATGAACTGATCTCAAAACTTCATGTAATCTCATTATTACTGCTAACATCACAACTCCAAGGTATGATATTTCTTTGATTTCATATCTTGGAAATACTTCTTTTATATGACTCTAGCCAGCTAAAGAACCTCTCTATTGCACTTTTCTTTTTATATTCTTCCTGGTTTACCTCTGTTGGTCTTCCTCTCTTTTTTTCTTCTGATTTCTTTTGTTTACTGGTATGTTGGACTTTATTCCTTTTCTCCTGTTGTATTCTCTAATCTTATCTGTATAGGGTCCTTCCAAATCAGCCTTAAAACTAAGGATATATAAGGCTTATTTTTGACAATATATCTGCATTTAGAACCCCCCCCATTTAAGGTACACTCTAAAAACTATTTTTTTAGATAAATAGTTTATAATAGTCTTTAAAATCAGTAAATAATTAATACAATACCTTTGTTTGTTCACAATTTCTTTTTATTTGTAACTAAGGCGCCTGGCGTCATTTTTATCCATCTAAACCTCAATGATAAATCAAGGAAAGAACGATATTTAATCGATTAATTGAAGCACTTAAGATCCCTAAATAGCAAATAAATCATTTAATGGCTGTACTTTAATTGGGGAAGGGCTGGCACTATATTTAATTGGGAAAATAAGGCTTAATAACTCTTAAAAAACTAATCATTTTTTAAGGGGGCTATAATGATAATGAAATAAATCAGTAGTTTTAATTTTATAATATTCACTGTATATACGCTTAGAAATTCCAAAGCATTAGCAGAAGTTCAATACATGTTTATAACAATCCAATTTAGAATTTATCCAAGAAGTCAGTAATGCATGTTGAAAAGTCATAATATGTCTATAATTTCAGAGTATCCGTTCCGGTTTTGCATATTGTCTATTGTGAAAGTTACAGCGGATAACCACTTTTCAGATAAGCTCTTATTTAGTAACACGTCTTAATATGTAGCTTACAGAGAGGAAGACGGCAATGGCAAGAATGGCGTAAACTGCAAAAAGCAAAAGTGAGCTGTATTTACTGAGAATAGGATTTGTGTTATTTATCTGCTCGTTGGTTGGATACATAATATCTTGCTTGTCATTGCTGTGATCCAACCCCAGAGCATGTCCTAATTCATGTTCTGCAATGGCGAGCATCGCAGCATCACTATATGGGACCCATTCTCCCCATTGAGAATTTCCAACTCCAAGCGTTATATCTACACGCATAAATCGCCCGTTGACGATCAATGGAATTGTATCACCTGCAACTCCACTAGGAACACCTTGGTCTTTCTGAAGGTTTTCAACCCATCTGATCCTGATATCGGCTTTTTCGGAATCCACAATTTCAAAAACAGGAGCGTACTTCAGTTTTCCGTTTCCTCCTTCTGCCCAGTAATTCAGAGCTTTTTGTACCTGTGTGTAGTAGGTAGAACTATAATGTGGAGGAACACTTTTGTTATCTATATATACAGTAATAGGGGAATGATCCCATGGATGATCCAAAAGTTTTGGATAATTAAACTCAGAAGCTGCCGGATCAATGGGCAAAATAAGTACCATCAGCAATAGTAAAAAGAGCAATCTTACTCCAGGTTTACTGTTTAGGGTAATATAAACCCGCCTCCATATCCTCCATATATTAGTTAAGCGATTCTAAAGTTACAATATTATAAACAAAACGGACTTAAAAATGATTGCTGATTTACACAGAACATGAAGAGCAATTTGCAAAGAAGAAAAGTGAGATAGTTGATCTGATTTCAGTCTCTCTTTTCAGTCTCTCTTTTTATTTGTTAACCAATTTGATTCGCTATTCACAGAGGTCACTTCATCTATGGTTTTTGATTGTTCACCCTCACTACTCCCTATGCTAATATGTGAACGCATTTTCATGAAGTAAGCCTTCAGCAATATATGAGAGCTTGGGACACTATCCTTAATTAAAACAATAGATTATTTATTTTTAGGCTTAAATTACATATAGAGTACTGTATACCTGTCATTTTCCAAACATAATGTTAATTGTTACAATGAGACAATACTTAAATTTAACGCATATTTATATATTTATGTGTATTTAAGTTCGTTATCTACTTTAGTGACGCAACTATGTTTAGTAAGGCATCGCTTTCAAAGACAGGAGCTTAAAAGGAACTATGAACACAAAAATGGATCATTTTCCAGCTATAAACCCGAATCCTGTCCTTAGTATTGAAAAGGATGGAACAATTATTTACTCAAATGAGGCAAGCGAGCCCTTATTGCGCGAGTGGAGTGTAAAAGTTGGAGAAAAGCTACCTTCGAGTATTAGAGACCTTGTGCAAAAGGTAATCTCCAGCAATAGTTCCGAAAAGATGGAAGTTAAAGTAGAAAAGAGAGTATACTTGCTTGCATTTCACCCCGTACCTGAAGAAGAATGCTTAAACATTTATGGATTCGATATAAGTGGACAGAAAGAAATTGAAGAAAAATTACGAGAGAGTGAGAAAAGGGAGCGGGCTCGCTCGGATGAACTGGCAGCAGTATTGGATGCCGTGCCTGTCGCTGTGTTTATATCACGCGATCCACAGGTACTTAAGATTACAGGTAACCGTCTCGCCTGTGAATGGGTACAGCTTCCTGTGGGCGCAAATTTCTCCAAGTCAGCATCTGAAGGAGAGAGCCCTGAGACGTTTAAGCTATTCAAAGACGGAATGGAGATGCTCCCTGAAGAAATGCCGTCGCAAATGGCATCTGCGGGCATAGAGGTAAACGACTGCGAGCTATATATCATATCTGCTGACGGTAACATACGACATTTATTGGGTAATGCCAGACCCTTACGTGACGAGCAGGGAAACTTACGCGGGTCGATCTCTGCATTCATAGACATCACTGAGCGTAAAAAAGCTGAAGAAGCTGTTAAAAAAGCATTTGACAGCTTGGAAATAAAAGTTAAAGAGCGGACAGATGAACTTGAGCAGGCTTATATCTCGTTGAAAGAAAGTAAAGAACGTCTTGCTGAAGCCCAAGAAATGGCGCATATAGGAAATTGGGATAGGAACTTAGTGACTAATGAATTATACTGGTCTGACGAAATGTGTCACATTTTTAGACTTAATCCTCAATCAGGCATAACTTACAATGTGTTATTAAGTTACTTACATCCAGATGATAGAGACTATGTGGATAATGCCGTTAAAAGAGCCATAAGAGGAGAACCCTTCGACATTGATCATAGAATTATCTCTGATGGTGAAGAGCGCATAGTTCACGCACAAGGTAAAGCTATTTTTGATGAGAAAAATACCCCTATTCGAATTAGAGGAATAGTTCAGGATATCACTGAACGTAAAATAGCTGAAGAGAAAATTCAGTACTTAGCAAATGTTGTGGAGTCATCAACTGATGCTATCGTAACAGTGTCTCTTGATAGTATTGTTACCAGCTGGAATAAAGGAGCAGAGCAGATTTTTGGTTATGCAGCTGAAGAGATTTTGGGAAAAAAAGTATCAATACTCGAACCAGAAAATCTTAGAGGGGATATAAAACAGTTAGTTGAAAAGGTTAAGCAGGGAAAAAAGATCAAGCACTACGAAAGTTCAAGGTTGAAAAAGGACGGTACTATAATAATTATTTCAGGGACTCTTTCCCCAGTTATGGATATGTCTGGAAAGCTAGTTGCGATTTCAGTTATTGTCAGGGATATTACTGACAGAAAAAGAACAGAAGATGTTATTAAAAATATCGAGATTGCCCGTAAGAAGGAGATTCATCATAGAATAAAGAATAATCTTCAGATAATCTCTTCACTTCTTGACCTTCAGGCTGAAAAGTTCAGAAACCGAAAAGATATTGTGGATACAGAAGTAATGGATGCCTTCGTTGAGAGTCAGAACAGAGTAGCGTCAATGGCTCTTATTCATGAGGAACTATATAAAGACGGGAATGTCAATACAATTAACTTTTCGTCGTATGTAAAAGAACTCACTGATAATCTTTTCCTGTCATATAGGCTCGGAAATACCGATGTCAGTTTAAATATGGTCATGGAAGAGAACCTTTTTTTTGATATGGATATCGCTATTCCATTAGGAATAATCATCAACGAAATTGTTTCAAACTCTCTCAAACATGCATTTAAAGGCAGAGACAAAGGGATAATTCAAATCGAATTACTTAGAGATGAAAATGAAGAAAGCAAGAGCAAGGAATTTGAAAGTACTGCTTTCGTTTTTAAAGTTTCAGACAATGGAATGGGCATTCCTGAAGACCTTGATATTGGAGAGCTTGATAGTCTGGGGCTTCAACTGATAACTACCCTTGTAAACCAGTTAGATGGAGAACTTGATATAAAAAATAACAATGGAACTGAATTCGTTATACGGTTCACTTTGGAAGATAATAATCTATCAGAACCAGCCACCAATTAATGTCTTTATTCATTCTCTTTTTCCTCTGAATGAACAAGTTTTGTTAATCGTTAGTCGTTTTTTAATCCTTAAAATGAGAAGTTAACAACGTGCTATTTTACTCTTTGGAATGCCGTAAACACTCTTAAGTAAACCAAAGAATACTCTATAAATAGAATTAGATGTTTTCGAGGAAACAAATATGAGAATTAAGTTAACCAGTGTACTTGTAGATGATCAGGATAAGGCTCTTAAGTTTTATACTGAGATTCTGGGCTTCGTTAAGAAAACCGATATACCAGTGGGGGAATTTAAGTGGTTAACAGTTGTCTCTTCCGAGGAACCTGAAGGTACAGAATTACTTCTTGAGCCAAACGACAATTCAGCTGCTAGAACATTCCAAGAGGCACTTTATAATCAGGGGATACCATTAACAGTGTTTTTCGTGGACAATATTCAAAAAGAATACGAACGAATGAAAAAGATTGGCGTGAGATTTGCTCAAGAACCAACAAAAATGGAAACAACAACTATCGCCGTATTTGATGACACTTGCGGCAACCTCATACAGATAGTGCAGAATAGTTTTGCTTAAATCTTATTCGAAATGTACCGTGGCCTATGCAGCAGTTGCGGTAGCTCTACCATAAAACAGAAAGTATTGTAGTTAACCAGGTTGATATTTACTCCATGTCATATGACTTTTCGGATAGGCTCTAAGAAGAGGTGAACAGTTCCCACAATTTCAACAATAATACTCCCTTCTGGACCTTCTTATAACATTCCGGCAATGAGTTCTCCCATGAAGTGAGCAATGCCTATGCCGCCTTTAACACATAAAGCACAGGCAGCAACCGCCAATCCTATCACGGGAATCAATAAGAGAAAACGCATTCCTACAATAAACTTTACAACTTTCATTGGCAGACTCCTGTTTCTTCAAGGAATTCAAAAAAAGAAAAGTCTAACCCATAATTTTCCCCCTATCAATCGTGGGCCATCTGATCGAGCGCAGCTGCTATCGCCAGGATAAGTGCACTGTCTTGTTCGGGCTCAATCTCCACACCATAGGTATCTCTTATCCGGAACCATCTTTTTGAGACCTCGGCGACTTTTTCCCTTCCGGCTTCAATCTTATACTCATGGTCCAGAATACTGCCCCGGACATCCATCTCAGGTCCATTTACAACTTCAATTTTCCAGCGGTCGCGAAGAGGTGAGATCAGGGCTTTTTTGATCGTTGCAGTTGTTTTTCCATCCGCATCCTGGATGTCCATCGTATCCTTTATCCTGAGAAGCTTTTCCTGGAGTTTATATACCTCATTACCCTGCACATCCTTGATGATCAGGGTGTCACGCAGGCGGAGAGCTTTGCCGTCTACATAGAATTCCCTCTCCCCAGTTTCGTTTTCTATCCAGTAGTCGTCTCCTATGGAAACAAGTTTTTCGTGCATTTTGTATCGTTGTCTGCTTTCAGCCTCACGGCCTCTAAGACCGCCCATGATTCGTCTCATCAATAATCACTCCATTTGTTTACTGCATTTAGATACCCTTGAAAACCGCTTATTTATTCGGTTATTGAATTTGGGACTGTTAGCCTACCGGCCCCGGCAACCTGTAACACTGGAACCTGTTTCCAATTATAATCTAAACTATAGCTCTTCAGACTGCCCAGAAATGTTTCCCCACATGAATAAATAAAGGATAAATATGCAGTACTAAATATGTATTATTTTATAATTTTAAAATTTATATTATGCATGAACTTCGTTTTACAAGCTGCAGTTAAGCTGCTCGTTATTGATTTACGATGTAACCGCTTCCCGCAGATTTCTATTCCGATAAAGCTTTGACCTTCAAGTGCTTCCGATTCCCTGCAAAAGCTTTTCCATTACCTGATCGACGGTAAAACTGGCCGCTTTCTGGCGTGGAGGATACTCTTTAAATGTTGCCAAAAAGTCTCCTACTATACCCTGGGCAGGCACCAGCAGGAAAGCATGGTCCAGGAGCCAGTCGTAGTAAGTATTTGAGGTCTGATCTGCCCTTTCATAAGGATCGGTGCGCAGGTTGAATATTTTCGGTACGCGTAGCTGGACAAAAGGTTCAGCCCAGACCTGTAACGTGCCGATGGCACGCTGCTCCATAAAGATCATTTTCCAGTTGTCATACCTGAGAGCTACTAGGTCTCCATCATCGGAGAAGTAAAAGAACTCGATACGCGGGGATTTCTTTTCCTTCCCGGTCAGGTAGGGGAGCAGGTTATAGCCATCAAGGTATACCTTAAAATCTTTGTTTCCTGCTCTGTAGCCTTTTTTGAGCTTTTCCTTAATGTCCGGCTCTCCGGCTGCTGCAAGGAAGGTGGGCAACCAGTCAAGGTGGCTCACAATCTTGTTAGAAACCATGCCTGCTTGGATCTTGCCATGCCAGCGCACAATCTCCGGAACGCGGAAAGCTCCTTCCCAGCAGGAGTTTTTCTCGTTGCGGAATGGGGTCATGGCAGCATCGGGCCAGGTATTCATATGGGGTCCGTTGTCCGTGCTGTAGACAACGATAGTATCGTCTGCAATTCCAAGCTCATCCAGCAAATTCAGCAGAATTCCCACCTGCCGGTCGTGTTCTATCATGCCATCGTGATATTCCGACTGCCAGCGTCCAGACTGGCCCCTTATCCTGTCTGGAATATGAACCCGGAAGTGCATCCAGGTTGTATTGAACCAGACAAAGAACGGTTTTCCAGCCTCATGCTGGCTCTTGATAAAATCAATGGCTGCCTCCAGAAACTCCAGATCTACAGTTTCCATGCGTTTCCTGGTCAGCGGGCCGGTGTCCTCTATGCGACCGTCAGCGTAGCTGTGGATTACCCCCCTGGGTCCATAGTTCTTCTTAAAATTGGGGAAATCCTCTTCAGGCGGATAGTCTGGATTTTCCGGTTCCTCCTCAGCATTCAGGTGATAGAGATTACCAAAGAACTCATCAAAACCGTGATTGGTGGGCAAGTATTCATTGCGATCTCCAAAATGATTCTTCCCAAACTGGCCCGTGGCATAACCCAGCGGTTTCAACAATTCGGCGATTGTTGGGTCTTCGGGCTGAATACCAACTTTAGCCCCGGGCATGCCTACTTTGCTCAACCCTGTACGGAATACACTTTGTCCTGTGATGAAAGCCGCCCTGCCTGCAGTACAACTCTGCTCTCCATAAGAGTCTGTAAATCTAATACCTTCGTTAGCTATCCGGTCAATATTGGGCGTTCTGTAGCCCATCAGCCCGTCGCTGTAGCAACTGAGGTTGCTAATGCCAATGTCATCTCCCCAGATGACCAGTATATTTGGTTTCTTTTCTGCCATTTTTAGCTCCCTGTAATATTGTTGATAACTCAAGTCAGCACTTTTAAGCAGATACTTTCGATGCTGGATAGAATAAAATAGGACTTACGCAGTTGAACTGAAAAATCAACAGCATTAGACCGTTAACTGCATAAACTGTAATTTTAAACCACAGTGTTTGCTGCACTTGATTTTGTTTCTCAAGTGCGTAAGTCCTATAATAGTAAACTTTTCAATCACAAGCTTGTTTTCTCAATTACTTGCTAATTAATTTTTTATGGTTGCTATCCTTAATGTGTTGCTGTTCTCTCCATGAGTTATTAACAATAGTAAGGAACTGGATTAAAGGGCAGTAAAGGCACTCTATAAAGTTGTCTATGTTGCCCATACTTATTTTTTAAGTCTGCATATGCTTTGAAAATATGTTTGCACAGTTTTTTATATGATCACCGTAAATTATGTTTGACAGTTGTGCACACTATAAATGTTACAACCGAATACCCCAATTTTGGATATTGTATTTAAATTTAAGAATACATGGAAGTGATATAATGAAAAAAGCATTTTCAGTAACTTTTGCTCTCATAGTTTTGCTCTTGTTTGCTACAAGTGTACAAGCTATGGAATCTAAAACAATTCAACGAGACAACGGTGCTTCTGCATCGGCCTCTTGGTCTAACGCGACGTGTTGTGATCAGATTACTGATACTTATCTATCTGCGGTTAAATCAAACGATGGGACTGATATCTATCTGAGTACCTATACATGGAATACTACAACCGGTGAAACAGTAAGTGATGAGTATGGATATATTTTTACAAAGGATAATATTTTTACGATAGATAAAAAGCTTGATTCTGCAAGCTTGTCTAAGGTTCCAATTAATGTTTACAATTGGTATACAGGTGAAGTAAAGACCGTGAACGTCACAGCTAATTGGACTGGAACAGGCGAAGTTGAGAAAGGTAGCTCCACCTCTGTTTCAACAAGCGGCGATTACAGATTTAAGAGTACCAGTAGTTCTACTTATAGAACAGCCACAGCTACGGGAAGTGTAAACAACAACGCCCTTGGACAAAATAATATCGCCGGTTTGAGTCAATTTAAGTCTGCGTTTATAGATATGGAAAAATAATCAAAATATAAAGATCGAAAATATTTCGCGTTCTTGATCATCTATAAACCTTTCAATGGCTACGGTTATTGATAACATGTAGCCGTTTTTCTTTTTGATGAGCCCAAAGCTAATCCTGTGCTGTCCTTATGTGGTTAATTTATCTACCTCAAAACAGGGAAAATTGCATTCGATGCTAGCTAAGTTTTTAGGCAAATAACATATCAGCTGAAAATAACTGCCTTTCATTTTGTAGCTATAATCTTTTTATGGAAATCGGTTTATTACTATAAAACGTATATATCTTACGAATTGTAATAAAATCTAATAAACCACA
>DASXVB010000140.1:0-5264 GCA_036504475.1 Methanosarcina sp. | reverse complement strand
AGTGATTACTGTTGGAGAGATATTGTAAAATACGGCAATAATCAAGAGAACAGTGACGATTTACCAATGTGAGAGATGTGGACATAAATGGCATAAGAGAAGAGAAAAAGAGCCTTTGATTTGTCCAAAATGTAAATCTGCATACTGGAATAGGCCTAAGAAATAAAATTAATTATAAAGAGCGCCTTTATAATATGGGGAACTAACAATGATCACAATCCCGTTCTATCAGTGTAGAAATTGTAAAAAAATTTACCCCGGAAACAAGCTTGAGATTGGCAACGCTTCATTAGAAAAGCTTGTGTCTGCAGCACGGTATACTCTTGGATCACAGGAGCATGTATTTAGAATAGGAGGCAAGACTATTCAGTTATCAGATCTGCATCATTGCAATGATCATGAAATAGGATTAGCTAATTTTATACGGATTAAAATTGAGACCGATGAGAAAAAGAGTTAATGCAACAATTGTTTTTATAAGAAAGTGTCACAATTGAAGACCTGCAGCTGACAGGTCTAATCTATTTTTGGTTATAATATGTAGGACTTACGCACTTGAAGTACAAATCGAGCATATTAGGTGCTGTGAATGATTTAGTGTTTTAGATATTTAAAAGGTTTATTGTTATTGATTTATCATTTCAACCGCGTAAACCCTAATATGTAAAGTCTTTTCCAGATAGAACTATGCGCAGGGCTTGCAAAAATGAAGAATTCTTGAGTAGGATGTTTAGGCGATTCGATAATGGAATGCAAGCCCCGTTTAGAATTTGAATAGGAGAGTTTAAGAACGTTTCTTTTTTGTTTAATATTATTTAGAAGTCAACTAGCCTAGTGCATCGATTCAAAAATTGATCCATAATCAGAGGAAATTTGATCCTGAAATAATTTCGCCTTGAACCCGTCTACAATTTTTTCATATTTCATAACAAAAACAACCTAATTCCTGTTCTGAACTATGTTTCTTTAGTATTTTTATATGGTCGCCTTTAAAAAAAGAACGCAAAGTTAATGCACGGAAGTCGTCTATTATTGAAAATAAGTTGTATGCAAAGAACAAAGAAAAGAGGAGAGTGAATCATGAAAAAGCTATCAGATAAATTGCAAGAGCTCGCAGACCATGTGGCGGATGCAGAAAAGAAAGTCGCGGCTGCCGAACAAGCATCCAAGGAAAAGGTAGAAGCCTCGATCCAGAAATCAAAAGCAGATGCTGAAGCAAGGCAGGAATCGTTCAAAGCTGACGTCAAAAAGCGACATGAAGCATCGTATATGCATTGGCAAGAACTCCAGAAAGATTATCATAAGAGTGTTCAGCACATCAAGAACAAAATTAAAACCGAAACAGAAGCTAAAGAAGTCAAGCAAGCAACACGACGGGCGGATGATGCGGAGGCGTATGCCGAGTATGCAATCGATTTTGCTATGATGGCAATTGACGATGCAGAAGTGGCAGTGCTGGAAGCGATTGACGCACGGGTATACGCAGAACGTTACCTCAAAAGTGAGAGCGGCGTTTAGACCGTTAGTTGGAGAGAAGTAAAATATCGACCTAGTGCATCGATTCAAAAATTGATCCATATTTGAAGTAAGAATTAAGTGATCGATAGTGAATTTATAGCTAGGGTTTATAGACATATTTTGAAATCGAAGCACTAGTATAAGCCTAAAATCGTACCTGCCGTACCCATTGATTGGTACGGTACAATCAAAATAGAATACAAGAAAAGGAAAATTTTTATTAAAACCATATTTATAAATATACTCTACACTGGTTCCGTTGCAAAAAATATCTGCCAGGGATTATACTAAAATAAAAATGAAATCAAAGATAGTGATATGCTATCTAATCCCTTTAAATGGAAGCATTTTGTGGGTGAAATTATTTTATTGAATGTGAGATGGTACTTAAAATATCCATTAAGTTATCGAAATTTAAAGGAAATGATGGCAGAAAGGGGAGTAGAAGTTGATCACAGTACTATCATGAGATGGGTACATCAATACTCACCTGAAATAGAAAAGAAGATCAGAAGACATTTAAGACCAACTAATGACTCTTGGAGAGTTGATGAGACTTACATAAAAGTAAAGGGTAAATGGAAATATCTTTACAGAGCAGTTGACTCAAATGGAGATACAATTGATTTCATGTTAAGTGCAAAACGTAATAAAAAAGCAGCGAATAGATTCTTCAAGAAAGCCTTGAACTCTAATCATAATCAAATTCCAAGAGCAATAACAGTTGATAAGAATCCAGCTTATCCACCTGCTATAGATAAACTGAAAAATAATAGGATATTACCTAAAAACGTTGGCATTAGACAAATCAAGTATTTGAATAACATTATAGAACAAGACCATAGATCAATAAAGCAAATCGTTAATCCAATGTTAGGATTTCAGTCCTTTCGATCTGCCAACAAAACTTTAAAAGGAATTGAAGCTATGAATATGGTTAAAAAAGGACAAATCAAAAATTTTAATTATTCTGGTCTTAATGAAGCTAAATATATTAATCAATTATTTGGAATAGTTCCATAAATGGATAAATTTTCTTGAATTGTTTATTGTCTATAGATTTACATGCTTATTCTGAGATTTTTTGCAACGGAACCTATTTTTATTTCCTTCAAATCTTATTTTAACTCCTGTTAGATAACTCAAGTTGCCTTATTGTGAAGGTTTTCAACAATTTTGTAAAATGCTCTGATTTTTTGCAACGGAACCGGATATCAAGACCACAAGATTTGTTTACAATTTCTACCAATTAAAATCACCAAAGTTATTTGGGCAGTGAAATGATCTCAAAGGCAATTTGACATCCGTGATCAAGGTCACATTTGAGCCTTCGGCGGCATTTAGTGGTTAGTTTCAGTACGGTTTTGAAAAACCAAAATAAAGACAACCTTACTGCCCAACATTATAAAGGCCTAGTAGTCAAAAAAGAGAAGGTAAAGTACTTTCATGTATTTGTGCCTGTTATTCGAAGAATTTCATGTGTGTTTCAGTAAATCCCTTTCATAATTTTTTTGCAACGGAACCCTTGTTTCCTACCGTTTACTGATCCACTGCTTTAGCGTGGATAGTTCACGAAAACAAGTAGATTTTTGGTACAAATTCTTGCAATCCATCAACGTTATAATCAGTGTACAAAACATCAGTTAGTAACTCGATAGGGACTTTATCTGCAATATCAATTTGTCGCGTTACGCCACCGCCTCTGCCACGATTTAATTTTTTCAGTTTCAAGAAGCCTAACATTTCTAATTCACCAATAATCCCCGAGATAGTCGTCCGTCTCAAGGGCTCAATCTTTGGATTCTGATAATTACATATTTCAAGATACGTGCCAATGACAGCACTTGTCGTTCTTTCAGAAGACATCAATCTCGCTAATTTAATCACAGACAGTAAAATTAGTTTGTTGTGTAGAGGTAGATCTGCAGCTAACTTCAAGTATCTGTTTTCAGATAACATTTCATCCGCACGGTCTAAATGATCTATTGTGATTTCAGGAGATTCCTCTTTTGCAGCGATTGAACCAGCCGTTCTCAACAAATCAATAGCTTTCCTCGCATCACCTTCGGATTTGGCCGACCTAGCAGCGCAAATGCTAACCAACTCATCAGGAACAACATTAGGGTGAAAGGCTAATTTTACTCTGTCGTCTAAAATAGATTTTATCTGAAGAGAGTCATAGGGTTCAAAAATGATGTCGATAAAAGAAGAGGATGATTTCACTCTGGGGTCAATTCTATCTACATAGTTTAGATCATTAGAAATCCCAAATATCGTAATAAATCTTCTATCAGGAATGTTTTTCAACTCTCCTGCTCTACTCAGGTTGTAAAGAATATCATCTTTCTTCAGTTGATCAATTTCGTCTAAAACTATAATCAAAGACAAATTATTTTGAGTGATTTCTTCCCATAAGAGAGTATAATAGGCATTCAGTGGGTGCCCTTTTCTCGAAATATTTGCTTTGGGATCAATTTCAGTAATCAAAAAATATAAAATTTCATTAACTGTATTCATTTGTTTACAGGGAATATATATCCATTTTAGATTAAAGTCAAAATCTTTTTGCAAAACCTTTTTTGCCAAGGCATTTAACACGAATTTAACAACAACAGTTTTGCCACAACCAGTTTTGCCATAAATTAAGCAACTATATGGTTTCCCTTTTCTAAAAAGAGGATTTATGAGGTCTGCTATTTTTTGTACTTGCTCGCTTCTGCCTATCAATTTATCTGGAATATATTCAATTGATAAAATATATTCATCTTTGAATATATAGGAAGATGAATCTGTGAAGATATCACTTTCATCAGTTATAATGTCATCCATAAATGTCATCCATATCAACCACATAAATTACATGTCGAGAGAGGTATATAAATTCAGCGTTGAAGAAATAGGATCACTACCAACATGTAAATTAATTCATATATTAATATAAAAAGTATAATTTTATAAATTTATGTAATTTTATAAATTTATGTAAAAAGTACATATTTCTTATAATTATAAAGTTTAGATGTGCGTATACACATACACCTTTATCGACATGTTAATAGCCGATATTGTTTTATTTCGACGTGTTAATTTGAAAACATAATTTTTAATCATTAATTATAAATAGTATTAATGTTAAAGCACAATAACATAGTAGATATATTAACAATATAAACTATTTTTAATAGTTTATCTCGTAGCTTATAACAATCACAAAAAAACAGTATCGGCTATTAACATGTCGATAAAGGTGCATCTCTATCTTTATATATAAAATAAATAAGTAATGGCATTTACATTTACAAAAAACATTACATTAGTTTTTTATGCTACTTTATTATTTCAGTCGAATACCCCGCTAGCTTGCTGCGGGGGGACTCTAGCAGGACCTAACTAGCGATATCTGGAGGTCACTAGCGATTTCTTAAGGCATAAAATTGCGATAAAAATAGAACACATTGATTCTGATATAAAATCTATTTTTCTTTTGTTTCCTTTATATTTATTCGATTGTTTCAATTTTCTCTTTTTTGACAAATGGTTTGCTTATCTTCTCTGGCATCCATTCTGGACGGTTTTCTGGAGCTTTGACAATTTGTTTCCATGCCTTGAAAACGTGCACCTTTTTAGTTCCGCGTTCCCTGAGCATAAGAGTAACTGGTTTTGATTTTGTTCCTTTGCATCTATTTGCAGCTTTCAGAGCAGCCTGACGAGGCTGTTTTCCGGTGAAAACTCCATGTTCATTCCCT
>DASXVB010000139.1:0-3052 GCA_036504475.1 Methanosarcina sp. | reverse complement strand
TTTTTCGAATCAATTTTGAGTTACCTGGAAGGATAAGGAGAAATTTTCACATCTTATTAAGCGATCCATTTTCTGGCTACTTTCTTTAGTTTATAAATAATTTGAAAAATTTCCTTAAATCAGAAAAATCTCCCCCAGAGGTAAAGGATCGCTTAATCTAAAGAAGCCCTGCAAAATGCCTCTTATAAATCTACAAAAATTACGGGTTTTCAATTTCTCTTTTCTTAACAAACGCGCTTGAGGAAGATTCCAGTAGATCGCCGGCCGGAGAAATATATTAAAACTGAATTGAACATGAGGAAGATTTAGCCTTTCTCCTTTAGTAAATATAAATACTACAACCGCAAATACTATGACATATCAAGAAGGAACCAAACAGAGCCTGAAAAAATGCCGGAAAACCGAAAAGAAACTGACACTTACATTCGGAAACTCCATGAAATGCTTCCTGAGCTTAAAGAAAAATACCATGTCAGTTATCTGGGGATTTTTGGGTCTTACATCCGGGGAGAGCAAAAATCAGGAAGTGACCTTGACATACTGGTTGAGTTCAGCAAAACTCCTACTATTTTTAAATTTGTTAACCTTGAAAATTATCTTTCAGATGCTCTTGGGGTTAAGATAGATCTGGTTATGAAGGATGCGCTGAAGCCGAACATAGGCAAACATATCTTGAGTGAAGTTGAAGTTGTTTGAAGAGGGATTAAAATTCGTGAAGTAAAAGACTATATCCAGGATATCTATGATGCAATGGAGGCAGCAGAAGAATTTATCAACGGCTGTGCATTTGAAGAATTTACCGAAGATCGCAAAACACAATTTGCAGTCGTTAGAGCTCTGGAGATTATTGGCGAAGCAACAAAGAATGTCCCTTATGAATTACGTGAGAAATATCCCTCTGTTCCTTGGAAAGATCTGGCAGGAATAAGGGATAAACTGATTCATGCTTACTTCGGAGTGAATTTGAAAGTAGTCTGGTTATCTGTTAAAGAAGGTATTCCCGAAGCAAAACCGGATATCAAGCGCATACTGGATGAAATGTGAATAATTAGAAAATAGTCTTTCCAAAGGAAAAAAGTTCACTTTTGTCAAAAGGCTATTCGAAAGGCTTCTTCTAAACTATTATGGGATCTTCAAAGTTCACGAGCCTTCTATTTCACCTGATTTTTAAATGTGTTCGGAGAAGATTCCAGCAGACTACCGGCAGAAAAAATATATTTAAAACTTATCCTAAAATCAATTATTAAGCTTGTTCAAAATTTTAATCTGCATCGCATATGTAACATTCTTCGCAGTTGTCACAGTTGCCAGTGAATGCATTTTGTACTATGAAAGTTTTACCTGCACTGTCGGCTTTGAAATCAATGCTACCGTCAGGAAAGCCGACCGCCACTTTTGGTGCCATGACAATCTTGATACCATTATTCTCAGTGATTACATCAAATTCATTTATGTCATCAGCAAGTGCTAATCCATAGTGAACATCTGCACTTGACTCAGTTATATAGATCCGTATCGCTGGTTGCTCGATCCCTTCTTTCTCGAATAATGATTTAAGCTCTGCAACAGCTCTGTTTGTAATTTCTATCATTTATGTACCCCCAATTTTCATACATAATTGCCAATTTCTTACCATATATAAATTGGCAATTTATATAGTATTATTTATTGAAGCTGCTATATAAATGCCTTGTTTTCTAGCTGAGTTATCCAAGACCAATTTTACTACTATATCGTTACCTGATCCATAATTCACTTGAAATTAGTCACTTGAATCATAAAAATCCCTCCCCAAAAGGGAAAGATCACTTTGATAAAAAGGCCCTGCGAAGGGCTCCTTATAAACCCGCAAAAATGACGGCTTTTTAGATCCTCTTTAGATTTGGCTAGGCCGATAATATAAAAAATATTTTAGTTGATTTATTATCGGTTAACTAATTTTGTACACAAGCCAGATAGTAAGTATATAGGTTTTCAGATTTGATTATTGAATCGTTACCATAAAAAGAGCAGTATAAAAAACTGTAACTTTGAACTTTTTACGCCTTGACCAAATAATGAAGAAGAACTCCAAAAGTAAAACTTAGTAAAATTAAAAGAAGTATAGCCAATCCAGATCTTTCCATGCTAACGTTGTGTACAAATCTGCCGCCCACAAACATAGAAATAAAACTGGTAAATGCCAAAAAGCCAGCTAACAAGAGGGACCCAGATAAACATTGGCGCAGCAGAGGCGTAAAGCACAAACCTCGCAGTACCTTCGTAACTTCCGGTTTCCCCAAGTGCTTTGTAAATAATATAAAGTATTGTAGACTCGATAAATAGGGAACCGATACCTATAATAAATATAAAAATGGCAACAATTATAGGTGTTTTAGAGAAGGCATCTGTTAGAACATACGAGTTGGAATTAAAAAACAAGCAAAAAAGTACGCTTATACAAAGATTGATTGTTGCAAAAGCGATAGGATCAATGTATCCCCCGATCTTTGGCATTTCCCTATAAAAATCAGATGGTCTTAGCAAAACTCCTTTCCAAGTATCGATGTAATCAATAAAGGACATAATTAAAAAAAAAGAATGAGTTCTATATAAATAGATCTGAAGTTCACAGAACCTTTGAAACCATAATTAGTGTATATGAAAGTCATGTATTTTGTTATCATGTAACAGATGGTAATGGGCGTGAGTTATTGAAAACCATAAGCATAAGAAATCTCTCTACATTTTCCTCAAATAAGGTAGATGTACTCGCTTTTTCGGAATTGATCAATAACTCATGGACACGACCTAACAGATAAAGGTCAGAAATTATAGTTCCTTACTCACCAAACTACACTCTTTATTTGCGGATTGAAAATTTCCATCCATTTTCTTTGCAAACGATAATGACTTTTCCACTTTCGTAAATTCATTTTTTATAATGTTTCTTAGATGTTCTTTAGATTGAATAAATCTGACAGATACTTCTCGTTTTATCGTTTTCCATACAAATTCTACAGGATTTAGATCTGGTGAATAAGGAGGAAGAAACACTAGTGTTATTTTTAAT
>DASXVB010000138.1:0-2783 GCA_036504475.1 Methanosarcina sp. | reverse complement strand
ATCTTTTTCTAATTGCGGTTTTTCTGGTAACAAGTCATCCAAACCCATGATTTCTGTTATCTAGTTGCTTGAATGGCTTTCTTTTTAATCAATATTTAAACCTGTAAAAATGTAACGATTGATAAGTAAAAAAATCTTAATATGTCTAGCCTGACATATCAAGTGTTGGAGGTAAAAAAATGATTTTTGCAAAAGGATATACTTTTACAAAAGTGAGAACTTCACACGGTTCTGACATGTATGTCTCACGATTTGGGAGACTTGTAAAAGTCTCGCCGTGCAGCCCGGATGTATATCTCTCTGAAGCATATACAAGTGACTTGATCCATCAGATTGAGTGCGGTAATTAAAAGATAAGATATTTTTCATATTCTTTTCTTTTTGATATTCAAACTTGTTTTTGTTGAGATAAAATCAGCGTGTATAGTGACTAATGAAAAATTGGTCACTAGAAAGCTAAATTATTAGAATTGCCACTCAAGGCTTGCGCCTGAGGTACTTCAATTGCTTTTTTATTATATTTGTCCAGTGATAGAATACTCTATTTATTATAGTTGTTCAGTATATGTTGTGTTATGGGTAAGGGTGGGACAATTCGTTTTACAGTGGCGATTTATATTGCTGTTTTGATGGGCATATTAAGTGCTCTCCTTGTAGTGATTCATAATCAAAAAAAATAGTGTGCCTGAACATTGTTACCAGATTTCCACCACGGTTTAACCTTTATAATATCCTCATCTTTGTATCTGTTGAATATCTTTGAAATTTTGTGACAGGTATACCTATGGAAGAACTGGAAGAAACATCCCCTAGAAAAATTACTTTGAGTAAAGCGGCTCGTTGGGTATTCGGAGTTTTATTTTTCATTGCTTATCTTGGATCACTGATTGAGCACAACTAGCTTGCATCTATATTTGTACTAATAAGTGTCATCATTTTGATTCCTCCGATTTCCCAAGCACTTGAACAAAGATTCAATTTCACGTTGTCGGGAGCATTACGTTTTGTTCTCATTATCTGTTTATTAATTGGATGGGGAATGACGACACCTACAAATACCGTAGACAATAGTGTGACAGAGTCCAATACTGTGCCTACAGTTATTGCTAGTTGGACAGGAAGTGCTACAAAAACAACAGAGACCTTTCATGTGTCTTCAAATCAATGGAGATTATCTTGGGATACTAAGCCAGGACAAGCAGGAGCTATGAACTTCCAAATATATATCTATAATTCGGACGGGACGTTAAAAAGTGTAGCTGCTAATGTAATTGGTGCAAATGCTGATAATACTGTAATACATGGGGCAGGAGATTATTATTTAATGATCAATACTGCACAGCCGTATACAGTAACCGTTGAATCGTTGAGTTAAAAATCATATAATAAGTTAAGTTTGGTAGTGTAGAGGAAGATTATTGTGCGGTTACACAAATCTTCATTACTTTTTTTTAACTTCTGTTGCTGCGTAAGACAACTATACAAATCCTGAATCTTTTTATTTTCTGGCGTTTCTATTTCAATATTTATTGTGTCCCGAATACAAAGTTCTTCAAATGCTGCCAGTGAGTTAATTTCTGTTATTCCCCTGGATAACTGATTGAAGCGAAAACGATTGTTTTATTAAATGTAATTTATAAAGTTATTTAAGCTGGATACTTACAAATCAATTCACTTCCAAAACACCCACCATCTTTTCTTTTCTGTGTTCTCAGGAAGCAGCTTGACGTTTAACCTGCTGTTTTCCTGTATCACAGACTGCAAAGAATATAGCATGTCTTAATATCGAGCTTCCTGATCTGAGCATTGATTGATGGGTATAACCGTTATGGTATTTGCAGCAAGCATGATATTCCATTTAAGACTGTTGAGCGTGAGTTTGATTCGATAGATGATGCTTGTATTTGGATAATCAGAAATCAGTTTGGCAGACGTAATTTAGTTCCATATGTTAGAGCAGAACTAGCATTAAAACTTGAAGAACGTTTGAGTAAAAAAGGATTAGAAAATAAATCGATCGCAGCAAAACAAAATATTGAGAAGAGGCAATATGATGAACTTGCCAACAGTGTAAACCATGTGTTGCCAAAGTTGGCAAAACCTGATTTAGACAGTTCTCCTAAAATTGACAAAATCGATACCCGTGAAGAAATATCTAAGGTGTCGGGTATAAGTCATGGTAACATCGACAAAGTCAAAAAAATAGTTGAAAAAGCACCTGAAGAAGTTAAACAGAAACTCAGATCCGGCGATATCAGTATCAATCAGGCTCATAAAGTCGTCAGTATGGTTCAGAATGACGATAAGAAAGACGAAATTCTTAAAAAAGCTAAAGAGAATAAGTCAACTGCTGCGGTTATATCTAATACTTTGCGCGGGTCTGCTAATAATTCGGAGTTGCAGAAATCTGCAAAACCGGAAAATAAGATAGAGAAGAAAATCGACACCCGTGAAGAACTCTCCAAAATAGCAGGTGTATCTCACGATACTGTAGCCAAATATGAGAAGATTATAAATAATGCTCCCAAAGAACTTATACAAAAGGTAAAGGCAAAAGAGAATCCAATTAGTATAAATCAAGCAAATAAAGCCTTAGATATGGTCAAAAAAGATGACCATGCCGAGGATATTCTTAAAAAAGCCATAGAGAAGATAGAAGAGCTTAGATGCCCGCGACTTAAGTCGTGGGAATAATCACTTAAAATTTTCTGTAGATTGTACTGCGATATCCAGCTCCTATGACGAAAATAATAAGTTGAGATCGTGTAATATTCAACAGCACT
>DASXVB010000137.1:0-3816 GCA_036504475.1 Methanosarcina sp. | reverse complement strand
CGTTTGCTTCTCCATGGCGTCTTTTCCCTTGCAGATTGAACAGTTCAGGGTACCATTCTTTTCTACGTTGTCCCGTGGGCTTCACACCTTCCTGTTACCGGGAACGCATGCCACGGTAGGGACACCTTAAGCGGATAGGGGTCGGATTGATCCGCAATCTTCTGACACAGCTTCTTGTCGCACGAGAAAGCAAACACATAGGCAATTGTAGAAAAATCAGCTTGAAATTGGCAATTTTCATTATAATAATCAGACGATAAAATTGAAATAACATTTTTTGTATTACAACTTTTAACAAAGTTATGTTAGTTCTGTATACTTAAGGTATTTTGTAATTTTTTAGAGATTTGAAACTTTCAGGATATCTATAGGTTTTACCATGAAACATATGAATAAACTACGAAGCAAATTTACAGAAAACTCAATGCACTGCCAACACATCAATGCCTGACAGCTACAGGCATTCTATTATGACACAAAAAGGAAAGAAAAAAGAATAGATTATTTAACCACTCTATAAAGAGGTTCTCCTAACTTTTCATTTCCGTTTTCATCTAGCTCTCGTATCGTGTACTCTGCGACTATCAAATCAAAAGTTTGGTCCGGATCATCCGCGAACTTTCGGATATCATCAATTTCTAAATCAATTAAAGTAGGTTCATCATCTTTGATTTTTACTAAAATTTCTTCGTAGTTGTTGAGCTCTGCAAGTTTTTCAAGTGCTTCAATTATTGTCATTTCAGTCATGCTTTTATCCTCCTTTTCCGTAATTCAATCGTTTTCTAGCTCGTTCATGGATTCGGTTTCTTCTTTTAGCACCACAAAATCTTTTATTATGTAATCGCAGGATGACGAAGGGCAAGCCCATCCATACGGGGAATATCGCCACTTACTGTCTATTCTCTCTCTTGTATAGATTCTTTTCAGTATTCACCATGCTTTGGACACAGTGGTTTAGGAATTGCTTTCTTTCCATTAAGCTTTAGTTGTCCCTGGCGTTTGTTTTGTTCTGTCATATATTAAAGTAGTGTATATAATCGTAAATTCGTTTTATTACTAACCACAAGTTTTACAATAAAACATGTGCATCAAAAAAACGATAAATCCTGTTTTTTAGGACGAAGACGAAGAGTATAAAGCCGCTCAGAATTGACAGAACTTTAGGTGCACTACCCCAAAACTTGATATCTCTATATCTTTAATACTATTGGAATACCAACTTGAGGGAAAATATGGGAAGAAATACACCAACTGAAGATAATGGCTCAATAACACCTAGAGACAGGAATATAACTTTTGAAAGAGATACAGGATTTGTAGTTCCTTATACAGAGGAAAACATTAACAGATGTAGATGCCCACAATGTCCAGTTCAGGCTGACAGTCAGTGTGCACAGGATGAAATTAAGAGTTCAAAACAAGAAATGGAGAATTTGCGCGCAGAAGAGATCCCTAATCCTAAGGATGTACCTGGGGCATATTGCTCGGAAGGTAAAGCCAGGTGCCAGAACCTCAACTTTGATAGACAATGCATTTGTGATTCGTGTGACGTCTGGAAAGAGTATGATCTCAAAGATGCAGATCCCAATAATCACTTCTGTCAGCAGGGTATAGCAACTTAGGACCTATCCAAAAAGTCAATAATGGTATTTGGGTTCTGTAAAGTCTTCGGGGGATGAACATATTTATAGGTTCGACACTAGCGTTCATGTCCAGATACCTTCCACAGTAAATTTGATTTAAATCTTCTGACATAGTCCAGTGGAAATATGGAATTCCTCGGGAGTTTCATTGAGTGTTACTGCAGGAAGTCTGTGGACATGAACACTAAGTCAATATCCTACTTCTCTCCAACTTGCACAATGATCTAAACGCCGCTCTCACTTTTGGGGTAACGTTCAGCGTATACCCGTGCGTCAATCGCTTCCAGCACTGCCACTTCGGCATCGTCAATTGCTATCATGGCAAAATCTATGGCATACTCGGCATACGCCTCTGCATCATCCGCCCGTCGTGTTGCTTGCTTGACTTCTTTAGCCTCTTTTTCGGTTTTAATTTTGTTCTTGATGTGCTGAACCCTCTGATGATAATCTTTCTGGAGTTCTTGCCAATGCATATACGTCGCTTCCTGTCGCTTTTCGACGTCAGCTTTGAACGATTCCTGCCTTGCTTTAGCATCTGCTTTTGATTTCTGGATCGAGGCTTCTACCTTTTCCTTGGATGCTTGTTCGGCGGCTGCGGCTCTCTTTTCTGCGTCCGCCACATGGTCTGCGAGCTTTTGCAATTCATCTGATAGCTTTTTCATGATTCACTCCTCTATTCTTTGTTCTTTGTATACGACTTATTTTCGATAATAGACGACCTCCATTTTTAACTTAGCGTTCTTTGTATAAAAACGATATTATATTTAACTTCATTAAAAGATAAGTCAATTTCTGAGGCTGAAAGAGAGCGTTTAACATCAGAATCAGAAATTAAGTGTATAGACAGTTTATTTTACAGTCTCAGTAGATACTAAAGATGGTTAGTCTTGTTTTAAGCCCATAAGACTAAAAATTTAATTGTGGCTCTTCGCCATTCTCTATGGGCAAGATGATTTTCAACTCAAGACTGCGTTGGTTTTTATGATGATAGCCACACAAAACAACGAAGAGTCAGCATAAATCTATATCCTCGATCTTTCTCCAGACCTTGAGTTCTGCTTCAATGAGTCTCGTGTCTACGCATTTTGTATCAATGATTTCGGTGTGAATTATTTCTTTGTTAATCTTGCTCCAAACTTACTTTTTCGTTCCTTTACCTTGCATATTCTTTGATTTACCTATGCGATTGTTAATCGAACGAATAACGGAAGTTAATACTGCACCTGCAATTTCCGCTTTTATTAGTGTTCATGTCCAGAGACCTTCCGCAGTAAATTTGATTTAAATTTTATGATATAGTCCAGTGGAAATATGGAATTCCTCGGGAGTTTAATTGAGTATTACTGCAGGAGGTCTGTGGACATGAACACTAGCTGTTAATCTATTACAATTCTAAAACTGAAAAGACTTTTAAGGCATAAATACAAAACATGAATTGAATATTAATATTTTACATGGGGGAGTAAAATGAGTAACAGTTGTGAGTCTATAGAAGTTCCTTATATCGCATCAAATCTCGAAAGATGTGTGTGTTCGCAGTGTCCTGTACAATCTGAGAGTTCATGTGCATTAGAAAAAGTTGAAAACTTCAAGAATGAAGTAAGTAAATTAAAAGAAGGTAAAGCTCCAACTCCACAAAATGTTCCTGGCGTGTACTGTTCGGCAGGTGAAGCTTTTTGCAAAGATTTAAATGTTGAAAAAAATTGTATATGTAACACCTGTTCTGTATGGAAAGAGAACAATCTGAATAATGCGTGTATATTCGAGCATTATTGCTCTCATGGTAGAGCCTGAATACTCTAATTTTTCATAAACTTGCTTCCTGTTTTTATTTCTTGCTTTTTCCTTTCTTTCAGTTAATCAGGTTGTGGTGCAAAAATTTTCGTCTCGTACTTTAAGGCTATAATAATTACTTTTTTGTGCCAAATTTTGTGGTGACATTTTGTTTAACTTTCCCAAATGTAAAGGATTTAATTAATTTTGTAACAAAGCCAGATTTTTTGCACCAGAACCCTATTTTGAGTGAATAATCTGTAGTTATTTTCTTTTTTTAAAGACAATTATCATGTCATTGTTATTTTACTCAATTTTAACATTCACTAATTTTTCAGGAGTATATTTATAAGGTACTGTGACTTTAAGCACGCCATTTAAATAGTTAGCAACTGCTTTT
>DASXVB010000136.1:0-8077 GCA_036504475.1 Methanosarcina sp. | reverse complement strand
TGAAGCAAAGGTGGTATATCCTGCCCCTTCCGCAATTTGAACAATTGTCTGATTATTATCTGAGGTCTGGTTTTCAGAAGAGGTTTCATTACTTTGGGTAGATCCCTCTTCACCCGGGATTACGACTTCTTTTCCTTCAATCAAAGATGTCTTTTCCTGATCAGACATTGACTCTTCCCCAGTATCTCTACCTATCAACTCTGTAATATTTTTTGTTGCATTGGGAGTAGCACCTTCTACGGGAATCACCCTTTCTTGGTCTCTAGGTCCAGTCTTATTATCCTGAGCATTTTCCATACAACCTGAAATAAACACTACTGATAAAAGTAAAACTACAAGAATTCCAGATTTCCTAATATCTTTTCCCCCCAAATATATATCTAAAAGATATACTTTATAATTAAATTTTCACACCACAATACATGTTCTTTTGATATAATCTTATCTATATTTACAGAAAGCTTCTGTTAAAAAGACATCTAGGCCGCTGAAAAGTCAACTCTCAATTACTTTGGTGCTGACCGAACCGGAGACTAACATCTGATCACTAATCATTTGTATTCGGTTAAGGAATCTGTTAACATTACAATGCCTACTGCAATAATCTACGCATCTCGATTTACATTTATAGGTTTACAGAAATGGCAACAAAAATAACACATTTCTTATAGATCGTATCTTGACCGAATACAAATGGATTAATAATTGGTTTAAGAGCCTCAAATAAGCTAGAGGCTGTTTTGATTAAGATAGGTTTTCTATAAAGTTGGTTTTCTTCTTCAAAATAGTTTGCAGTATCGTCTCTGCATGCAGGTTGTTTCTAAAATAGAGCGAATACACCGAGTTACAGCCCATGGCTGCAAGCTTGTCGCCTGATCCTACAAGAATTCAAAATCTGTAATTTCTGGAAGCCATGAACTTCAGTGCAAGAATATCTATAAGCTATATGTAGAATCATCTGGACATTCGGCAAGAAAATAAGATTTTCGCAGCCAGAGCTTCCAGTTAATAATATTTTCGTTTTGAGAGCCGATTATTTTCGAGTATTTCTGCTCCTCAATTCCTTATATTACTCTTAAATCTCAATCTTTTCCTCTATTTCACTTAATAAGTTTTAATTAACCTTCTTTTTATTAGGGTCATAAAAATACACAAATCCGATCCTCTGTACACAATTCTGACGCTTAAATATATAAATCTATACTGTAACCATCTTGATGGTGATTACCATGGTAAAATTAAGTGAAGAAATGAAAGTTGCTTTTTCAAAAGTCAAGATCTTTCCCGTAGCTACAGCCTCAAAAGAAGGAATTCCAAATGTAGTGCCTATAGGGTTCTGCCAGCTTGTAGACGATGAAACGATCTGGATTTCAGACAATTTCATGTCCAAATCCCTGGCAAACCTTAAAGAAAACCCGACTGTAGCGATCTATGTATGGGGACCGGATACTGGTGGTTGCTTCCAGATAAAAGGTAAAACTGAAATTCTCAGTTCCGGGAATGAATTTGATAAAATGAAAGCAATTGTGAATACAGCAAAACCCGGTCTTCCTGCAAAGAACCTTATCAAAGTAAGGATTAGCGAGGTATTCCAGTGCGCTCCTGGTCCTAATGCAGGAAAGAAGCTACTCTAATCGAAAAAAACTATACCGATTAGCATAATATCTGAGTAAGCACCCAAAGTATCTGAATAAAAAATAAACTATTGTTGGGAGTGTCGAGATGGTTGAAAATAAGGGAAACCCCCCTGTTTTTTGTGAAAAGTTCTGTATAGTCTGCAAGGGTGCAAGAGAGGGGAACAAAATTTGCAAGGCTATCCAGAACATTGAATTAAAAATCTTCGGGAAAAACGGTTGCATTTGGGGGGCAGCAAGGACAAAATATTACGGAATCACACCTGATAAAAAACTCACCGTAGATTCAAGAATAAATATACAAAATCAAAGTAGAAAAAAGAACATAAAGAGTAAGAGCTAAAATGTAATTTATATTACTGAAATATACTTACTCTTTTACAGATTCTCAGCTTCTACACTTACCAAAATACTTTATTGTTAATTTTCCGATATAGTTTCTTCTTTTTTATGAATGCAAAAAAAAGTTTGCCTGAGGGTATTATAACGGATGAACTAATTTTAAACAGACAAAAAAATTTAAATGTGATTATTGGGTTAAATAAGCATATGGAAACAGAATTTAAAAAAGATTTGATTGAGGCAATTTGTTGTCTTGTTCTCTGGATTATTGTGAGAAGTTACATAAATGCCTATGCACCTTAAGTGAGGGAATCTAAAAATAAATTTGAAATACATTTAAGTGAAATTTGAGATTTCTAAGAGCTGTATGAAATAATTTTTTGATTTAAATGTTGGGTTTGCAGAAGCTGCAGGGGAAGATACACAACAAACAATTTTTTATATTTAAAATCCGATGTATTCCCAATGGCTGCTTCCTGGTCCAGGTCCAAGACACTTGGCGCAAAGCATAAGGGTTTTTCCTGGCGGATAGACAATCGAGGAAATCTTTTCATAAAAAGGAAGTTCAGAAAGAATCGTTTTCCCAGAATCGATATGATTAGCTGCCGCCATCTGGACAAGCTCTACGAGTTCATGCAGGATGGAGAATGGAAGGACCTTGCAAACAATGCCGCAAAACTGTGCATGGGCACGGAGAGGGAGGGCATCGGAAAATTCCTGTACAAGCTCCGGCCAGAGGTGTCTTATGCCCAGCTTTCAAGCCAGTTAGGACCTATTTTTTACGAGGCTGGAGTCTGGGAATGGAATGATCAGAAAAAAGGAATGAAATTCCTGCTACTTTCGGAGAACTGGCAGGAAAAAACAATGGAGTATTATAGAAATTCGCTAAATTCAGAAAACAAAACCACTTTTTTTGAGAATGTTCTATATTCCGGGGAAAAGGGAAAAACGAAGAAACAACAAAAGCCGGAAGGACAAATTAAAACAATTCCGAAAATTGAGCAGATGACACTTTCGTCTTTTTTCCAGGAGAAATAACAGATAAAGAAGAATTTGCAAAAGAGATATTTACAAACGAAGAAATTGAATAAGAAAGATTGGATTTTGAATACATTTCAAAAACGGGTTTATGCAGTTTAAATCTCCGTTTTAATGCCTCCGACATGCTTTGCAATATGAGTGTATATTGTTTGTGTCAATAAGAAATCCCGCGCTATTGCCTTCGTAGTTTCATAAAAGATACAACTAATACAATTACAAATATACTTCAATAAGATTTATCTCATCTTATATTGAGAAATGCTCTTTTTACTCTCAACAACTGATTCTCACAATCCAATTTCTTAATTTATTTTAAGTTAATTTGAAATATTCAATATTTTCTTCTTAATTTTTTGTCGGTATAACACTTATTTTCTTTGCATAAATTTTCATTCTTTTATTCTTGTCCTGGATAAACCCTCTCAAACTATTTTATTTTAATAAATTTAAACCTAAATAAAAAAATTTAATAATGTGAACATGTTTAATAATTAATATTTTTAACATGAAAAATAATAAAAAGACAGTGATAGGTAGAATATATGGAAAAGAAAGAAAAAGCGTACTCAATCACTTTAGTTTCAACAGCTGGGATTTTATTCTTGATTTTAGTTTTGTCTTCGGTATCGGCAGCTTCTGGGCAAGGTACTACGCCAGTGAAGACATATGCATATATTACAAACTACGCCGATGGCACTGTATCTATTATTGATACAGATACAGACACTGTTACAAATACGGTGAAAATAGAAGCGATGAAAGAAGTAGGAAGCAAGCCTTTAGGGATTGCGTTTACCCCCGATGGATCAAAGTTATATGTAGCAAATGCCCTTGAAGCAGGGGTTTATGCCAATTCCGTGTCTGTAATTGATACCGAAACAAAAAGTGTTATAGCTGCAGTAGATGTAGGAAATTATCCTTTTGGAGTTGCAGTTACTCCAGATGGAAATGAGGTATATGTAGCAAATTGGGGCGACACGACTATTTCTATAATTGATACGGACACAAATGAAGTTACAGCCTCGATAGAAACAGGAAAATCTCCAACTGGAATTGCATTCACCTCTGATGGGAAAAAGGCATATGTTACAAACTCCGGTGAAGGCACTGTCTCTGTAATTGATACAACAACAAAAAAGGTTATAGCTAAGGTGCAGCAGGTAGACTATACTTGTTGGGGAGTTGCTGTTAATCCGGTTGGAACAAAGGTATACGTAGCTAACCAATTAAGTACTAATGTCTCTGTAATTGACACAAATAAAAACCTAGTTACAGCCACGGTGAAGGCAGGCGATAGTCCTTACGGAGTTGCATTCACCTCTGATGGAAATAAGGCATATGTCACAAATTCTGGCGATGGCACTGTCTCCGTAATTAACACAACCACAGACACTGTAATATCCACAGTAAATGTTGGATCTTCACCTATGGGAGTTGCAGTTTCTCCAGATGGAAAAAAGGTGTATGTAGCTAATGGAGACAGCGATACTGTCTCTGTAATTGACACAAAAACAAACAAGGTTATAGCCACGGTGAATGTAGGAGCGAGTCCTGTTGCCTTCGGACAGTTTATAGGTTTCATTCCAGCAAAACCAGTACTTTTAGCTGATTTTTCGGCATCTATCACTGAAGGAAAAGTGCCGTTAAAGGTACAGTTTACTGACAAAAGCAGCAACAGTCCAACTTCCCGGAAATGGGATTTTGGAGACGGAACATCTTCAACTATTCAGAATCCAACGCACACATATTCTAAAGCTGGAAAATACACTGTTAGCTTGACAGTAAAGAATACAGCAGGAATCAATACAACAACAAAGCCCAGCTACATAAATGTTGTAAATGTGGCAAAACCTGTTGCTGCATTTTCTGCAGTTCCAACCTCTGGAAAAGCCCCTCTGAAAGTAACATTTACTGATAAAAGTTCAGGAACGCCAACTTCATGGAACTGGAATTTTGGAGACGGAAAAACTTCAACAGACCAGAATCCAAAACATGAGTATTTACAGGAAGGAAAATATAAGGTTACACTTACAGTAACCAATGCTGCAGGCAGCAATACGACAGCAAAAACAGATTACATAAAATTGACAACAAATACAAGACCGGGTATATACTCTGAAAGTAAATAACCCTTAAAATGGAACACAAAAAAGATCAAGGCTAAAGGATAATGAGTTGTATCCCTCAAATTTGACAAAAAACAAAAGTAATCTTCTTGCCAGATTGAGGATTACCTTTTTTATGATTTTCAGTAACGAACCTTCTCAATCTATTTCTTAACTGATTTTAAGCTGATTTAATATTTCAAAAGTCTCTTTTTATTTTTTATGTCGAAGCGTTGGATGTTACTATGCATACTCATCTGGCTTTAAAATTCGGGATTTTAACCTCCAAACTTCAAAGAGGTAGCTCAATATAATTCTAAAACCTAAATTATATTATATCTTTGAGATATTAATCACACTTATTCAAACTACGGAATGGCAATCAATAAATTATAAAAATATGTGATTCAGTAAACTAATAACAATCCTAAAAATAACCCTAAAAATAACTCAGGAAGAAAACTAAAAATTGATCCCTATGCACCCTAAAACTCAACAGATCCTCGAAGTCTTCGAAGAAATTAATAAAATTCCGAGGCGTTCAAAGCATGAAAAACAGATTTCCATCTGGCTGCAGGAGTGGGGCCGATCCAGAGGTTTTGGGGTAAAAGCCGATTCCTTAAACAATGTGCTTATCAAAGCTCCTGCAACAGTTGGATATGAGAATTCTCCTACACTTGTTCTACAGGGGCACATGGATATGGTCTGCGAGAAATGTAAAGATTCAAAACACGACTTTACCAGAGACCCTATTCGATGCATTTGTGAAGGAGATTGGTTACGGGGAGACGGAACTTCAATAGGCGCAGACAATGGAATTGCTATTGCAATCGGGCTGGTGCTGGCAGAAGCAGGGAAGAGAGGAGAAATCGAGCATCCGCCGCTTGAGCTGCTTTTTACAGTAGATGAGGAAACAGGCCTGACAGGAGCAAGGGGACTTGGGGCTGGCTTTTTTGAAGGAAAAGTGCTTCTGAATCTTGACTCCGAGGAGGAAGGCGTTTTTGTAATTGGGTGCGCAGGGGGGCAGAATTCGCTGATTACACTTCCCGTTGAATGGGAATTGCTTGACTTTAAAAAAGAAAATTTATTCAAGTTTTTCAGAATCTCTATTGAAGGGCTGGAAGGCGGGCATTCGGGGACTGAAATCAATAAGCAACGCGCAAATGGGATACAATTACTCTCCCTGGCACTGGTCAGACTCAGAGAAAAAATTGGGGCAGAAAATGTAAGGCTTGTCCTGATAAACGGGGGCAGTGTCCATAATGCAATTCCCAGTATTGCAGAAGCTTTTGTTGCACTCCACAAGGAAAAACTCGAAAAGAGCGAGAAAGCCGTATCAGATCTCAGGCAGGCGTTTAAAGCTGAATATGCAAAAACCGACCCTAAGCTTACTTTGAATCTTGAAGAAATTAGCAAGGAAATAATCTTTGAAGTTGCAGAAGATAAGATCTCCAGAGAGGAAGTGCCTTGTGTTCGGGTCTTTTCGGCCAGGACCGAAGAGAAGCTAATAGAGTTGATTCTGGGACTGCCGCATGGGGTTTACAGGATGTCGGAGACTATTCATGGGCTTGTCGAAACCTCAAATAATCTTGCAACAGTACGGACGGCTGAAAATGAAGTAATGATTGTATCAAGCCAGCGCAGTTCAAATAATCTCAGGCTGGCTGAAATTAGCGGGAAGGTGGAAGCCGTCTCGAAACTCGCAGGCGCATGGGTTGAACATGAGCCTGGATATCCTGCATGGGAACCTTATCCGAGTTCCGAACTGCTCTTAAAATGCAAAAAAGTTTACACCGAGACTTTTGGAAAAGATCCCGAGATTAAAGTGATTCATGCAGGGCTTGAATGCGGAATAGTCGGTTCGGTGAATGAGGGTATGGAAATGATTTCTTTCGGGCCGACGATCAAAGATGCACATTGCCCTTCGGAAAAGATCTTCATCCCTTCGATTGAGAAAGTCTGGATATTCTTAGTAAATTTGTTTAAAACTTATTGCTGACATGGTCTTTATCTCCAATGAGGGCAGGCTATCACCTGTATTTGAAAATCAAGTTTTTTCAAAAACTACTCGCCTGCAAGCCTTTTCAAAAAAGGCTTGAGTGAAAACCACTGTTAAATCTAAAACGACATGGTCAGCGTGATCAACCGGCGCAAATGTTGATCGAAAAATAAATTGGCTATCCTTGCAAATCGACTTTTTCGTGTCGATAGCTTCGTAATAGCCAGATGCCATAAAAGAATAGAATCACAGAAAAGGGTAACAGCACCAGCCCCTCAGGGTAACCTGTAAGAAATCCCATGCAATCCCATAACCAATGAATGATGATTAATGGAATTACTGTATCGAGACGTATCCGCAAAGCTACCATCCAGACCCCAAACATACCTGCAAAAAAAGCTTGGACTAAGCTTGCCTTAAAGTCTCCAGTTACTAAGCCGTTTAACGTATGGACCAAACCGAAAACAATTGCCGTGATCCACACTGCATGCCATATCCCAAATGATGACGAGGCTCCATGAAACAATACGCCTCGAAACATTAACTCTTCGCTGATGCCTACCATCAAGGTATTGAGAAGTACAATCAAAAGTATTCGGGCTGGGGGCAGGCCTGTAAATAAAACTATTAATAGCAGGAGGAATAGTAACAGGGCCGGTAGCCATAATAGGCGTAAATTTCCTGGATTATTCGGACCCTTCCACCCAACCTGATACCACCATTTTAAATAGGTAATTACCCCAAACAAGAAGACTATTGCAACAAGCACGCCAAAAATAAGCTGGCTTTTAACCAGTTCATCAAGTTGAGTAGGTTTCCCTCTAACCTGCAGTAATCCTCCACCCACAACGATAATCAGCCAAATTATAAAAATTCCTAGTGAAGTAGGCCAAGCTTTTCTTAATGTATTCATCTTTATTTTCTCCAATCTGATTCGAAAATGTCCTTTTTTCCGG
>DASXVB010000135.1:0-4251 GCA_036504475.1 Methanosarcina sp. | reverse complement strand
ATAAGGCTTTTTGCCTCCTCGATTTCAATCACGTCCCTTACGGCTTTCTCCAGAAAGCTCCTGAGGGCAGGCTTGAGTTTTTCGTAGTCTTTTTCCAGAATAAAAACCGTGCCTGGATTGGTTTTTTCGCACTCCATACGTGCAAATTCTTCTATTCTCGACACAACGTGTGCAATTACTTTTTCCGGGTAGTTAGTCTTGAGTTTCAGCGCTACTGCAGCATTTCCTCTTGTTTTGTAGGGAATTGTGGGGTTCAGGCGTATAAGGAGTGGAGGAGTCTCTACATTTCCGTAGACTCGGAGTTCGTCCAGCAGCAGAGCTCCCAGATACGTTGTGCACATTCCTTCGTTTGAGTCAGTGTCATCAATTCCAATAATCATTTTTTCGGTTCCAGTTTTTGCCTTTTAATTTTCCATATGCGTTTCGGATAATTACGGTTTTCGTTACTCTCCGACCTATTTTTGCATTGTCCCGATTGTATAAAGTAAGGAAAAATATATATAGATGTTCAAACAGAGATTGATACTGGAATGACAAAAGAAGTTCTTATACATCAAATTATTGATGTATTGGCATGTGCAGGTTTTGCACTTTCCGATCGCTGCAATATTCGTCCGAGGAGTTTTGACGTTGCCGCACGGAAAGATGAAACACTATTACTTTGCAAGGTTTTATTTAATATTGACGGCCTGAATGAAGAAACTGCCAGAGAGATGAAGTACCTGGCCGAATATCTTGGAGGCTCTGCTATCGTCGTGGGAGCAAAGACAAGAGATCAGATGCTTGAAGATAGCGTTGTATATATGCGTTATGATATCCTTGCTCTGAACGTGCAGACTCTCTATGATTACTTTATTGAAAATATTCCTCCTCTTGTTTCAGCAGCTCCTGGTGGGCTATATGTCTCTATAGAAGGAGATATTCTTAAAAAATCCAGGATGGATCAGTCAATGTCTCTTGGGACTCTTGCTGCTATGGTGGGGGTTTCAAGGAGGACAATCAGCAAATACGAAGAAGAAGGCATGGATGCGTCGATAGACGTTGTGCTCCATCTGGAGGATATCTTCGGGATTGAGCTGGCCAAGCCCATAAATATCCTGAAATCCTGTGGGAGCCGGAAGCCCAGAAAAAAGGCAGAATCTAGAACCAAAAATCAAGAAAAGCCCTGTACACTTTTGCCGGAAGATTTGATCCTCAATACCATTTCCATGCTTGGTTATGACGTACTTCCTACCGCACAGGCGCCTTTCAAGGCCATTTCACGGGATAAATCTTCAGTTATCCTTACAGGAGTCAGCGAATTCAATACGACCGTAGTCAAAAGAGCTCATTTGATGAGTAGTATCTCTTGCGTTACTGAGACCCAATCTGTATTTATTATCAACGGGCGCTCAAAGATAAAATCCGTAGAAAACACAGTTCTTATCGAGAAAAAGGAGCTTGACAAAATAAGTGATTCTCAAGAGCTACTTAACTTTATAGAAGAACGTAGAGATACTAACGAGGAAACGTAAAATCCGTGTTTCCGCCCCGAGTCCCGTCTCGGGAGGATGGGGCCCTTTTCGCTTTGCTCAAGAGGGATGAATTATAATGAAGATACTCAGCTGAGTCAAAAGGGCTGAGTTACACTGAAGATACTGAGTTGAGCTCAAGAGGGCTGAAATTCTGAGGTTTTTGAGTGACCTTCCTGGCGATGATAATTTTTCCAAATTCTATATTTACAGGGTTCTACTTTGTGGATTTTTGATCTTGCTTCATGGGATAGGGCAGAAACTAATTGGTTGGATAGAGGATAGTTCCAAAACCCTAATATAGCACTGTTTCAATCTAAAAGCTTCGATGACTGTGAAGATTGCAGTGCTGGTTTCTGGAAGGGGTTCAAATCTCCAGGCGATTATAGACAGCATTGAAAAGGGTTACATAAAGAATGCGGCAATTAAAGTGGTTATTTCCAATAAGGCAAATGCCTATGCGCTCGAGCGTGCAAGAAACTACGGAATAAATGCAGTTTTCCTTGATCCTGGCAAATACGGCTGGGACGAATATGACAAAGCTATACTGAATGTTTTGAGCCAGTACGATACGGATCTCCTTCTGCTTGCAGGTTACTTCAGGATTTTAGGAAGCGAAATAATTGGAGCTTATAGGAACAGAATCATGAATATTCACCCTTCTCTTCTTCCTGCCTTTAAAGGGCTTCACGCCCAGAAGCAAGCCTTTGAATACGGAGTAAAAGTTGCAGGTTGTACAGTGCACTTTGTAGACGAAGGATTAGACTCAGGGCCAATAATCCTCCAGAAATGTGTGCCTGTACTTCCCGGGGATACGGAAGAAATCCTCACTGCCAGAATTCTAGAACAAGAACATATTATCTACCCTGAAGCAGTCAGGCTCTTTTCCGAGGGCAAACTTAAAATTGAGGGTAGAAATGTAGTAACTGGTATTTGAGTTATTAACTAAAATTACTCAAAACCGGAATAGATTTTACCAATTAATAATCTCACTAATCTTTGGTAGTTATAAATATATATCCCAAAATTATAGGTATTTCCACGAAATCTCATAGCTATAAGGGCTTTCTAGATTTCGAAATTTCCTATCATCAAGATTCAGGAGCTTTTTGCCGAAGTTATGGTACTTCAGTACGAAAATTTCCCAATCAGGGAGGTTATAGAGCCTGTTTAATTACACTCCCGCTTATCCGGTGGTTCTCACTACTGAATGCCCCTACCTCTTGAGTAACTTTCCAAGCTGTCAGGCAGCTCTTGGATATATTCACACGCTAACGTTAATTAACCCATTAACCAAGCCATAAAAAATCTTAGTTTTAAGCATTTTAAATTAACAGGTGATATTAATGTCTTATATTGAAAAAATTGATCCGGAATTGTCCGAGGCTATCAAGAAAGAAGCCGAGCGCCAGGAATATAAATTAAACCTGATTGCATCCGAAAATTATGCAAGCAAAGCCGTTATGGAAGCTCAGGGTTCGATTCTGACCAATAAATATGCTGAAGGATATTCCGGAAAGCGATACTACGGCGGCTGCGACTTCGTAGACGTTGCTGAAGATCTCGCGATTGCCAGGGCAAAGAAAATTTTTAAAGCAAATTACGTAAATGTCCAGCCTCACTCGGGTTCAGGAGCAAATATGGCTGTCTATTTCTCGGTTTTGCATCCAGGTGACACCATTATGTCTATGGACCTCTCTCATGGTGGGCATCTTTCTCATGGCAGCCCAGTGAGTTTTTCTGGAAAACTCTTTAATATTGTGCCTTACGGCGTAAGCAAAGAGACTGAAATGCTGGATTATTCCGAACTTATGAAAAAAGCAAAGGAATGCAAACCGCAAATGATTGTTTGTGGGGCTTCAGCTTATCCTCGTGAAATAGATTTCAAGCAATTCCGTGAGATTGCTGATGAGGTCGGAGCCTATCTGCTTGCGGATATTGCTCACATTGCAGGGCTTGTAATTGCAGGTGTGCACCAGAGCCCTGTACCATACGCAGATTTCGTTACCAGCACAACCCATAAAACTCTTCGAGGCCCAAGAGGCGGAATGATTATTTCTAGGACAGAAGAACTTGCGACCGGAATTAACAAGGCTGTTTTCCCTGGTCTTCAGGGCGGTCCTCTAATGCACATTATAGCCGGAAAGGCAGTTGCCTTTAAAGAGGCCATGAGTGATAAGTTCAGGCAGGATCAGGTTCAGACCGTAAAGAACGCAAAAGCTCTCTGTAAATGCCTGAAAGAGAAAGGTTTTGATATCGTTTCTGGTGGCACGGACAACCACCTTATGCTTGTCAATCTCAATAACATGAGTATAACAGGCAAGGATGCAGAAGCCGCCATGAGCAAAGCCGGAATTATTGCAAACAAAAACACTGTTCCCTTTGAGACTCGAAGCCCATTTATCACGAGTGGAGTAAGGCTCGGAACTCCTGCCTGTACTACAAGGGGTATGAAGGAAAAGGAAATGGAATTAATTGCCGACTATATTGAGATCGCAATCAAAAATGCAGAAAACGATAAGCTCCTGTCGGAAACAAGTGGCAAGGTCAGAGAACTCTGTTCAAAGTTCCCGGTTTATTGCTAATCGAAGAAGCTGGGGTGTTCTTACCAATGTCAATCGAAGGCTATGAATCACGAATCATAGACGGAAAAGCTCTTGCACAGCAGATTGAAGAAGAAGTGAAATCAGAAGTTGAATCTCTGAAAGGTGACCGTGGAGTCACTCCTGGACTCGCTACA
>DASXVB010000134.1:0-5758 GCA_036504475.1 Methanosarcina sp. | reverse complement strand
GTTTAACCGCGTAAGTCCTACTATAAAAAGATAAAAATGAAAAAGCGAAATAAGTAACTCAATATTTATCAAATTTTAGATTCATATACATCATCAGGCTCAAAAACCTTTTCTCCGACAATTTCTCCTTCAAGATTCCGATAAAAACATGACCTGTATCCCATATGACAGGCTCCTCCAATCTGTTCTACTTGTAGGAGAAGAGAGTCCATATCACAGTCAATTCTGATATCTTTCACTTTCTGTATATGTCCCGAGGTTTCTCCTTTTTTCCATAATTGTTGTCTACTCCTGCTCCAGAAGTGCGCGATTCCGGTTTCTACAGTTTTCTCAAGGGCTTCCCGGTTCATATAAGCACACATCAGCACCTCCTTACTAAGTTGGTCCTGAACAATAGCAAGGATCAGACCGTTTTTGGTTTTCAAGTTATCAAAATCAATCATGGGAGATAAATTGAAAAACTAGTATAAAAAAGAGAGGGCACTAAATGTAAAAAATTGTTGAGAAAGACGGCAGTGAGCCTCATGGCACTTTTTTCAAGGCTTAATTCCCAGTACGTCCTCTACATAAGCTCGGAAAATTTCCGCAACACTCCAAGCCTGAGCAATACAGCCACCCGGAGAGTAAGGATAATCACCATCAAAGACTTCGGAGATCGTGCCTATGCCTGCGGTTTCAAGGTGCGTATCAAACCCCTGAAGGAGAGTTCGCATATCTTCAAGGCTTTCTTTTGAATAATTGTGAACTTTTCGGTAAGCTTTGACATAAGCGCCAAGGAGCCAGGGCCAGGCTGTTCCGTTATGATAGGCCGCATCTCTGGTTACCGCATCCCCATGATAATGTCCTTTATATAATGGGTGATCAGTTGAAAGGGTTCTAAGCCCAAATGGGATCAAAAGGTCTTTTTCAACTCGATCTACAATCGCTTTTTCTTTCTCAGGGGAAAGCATGGTATAAGGAAGAGCCACTGCAAAGATTTGATTGGGACGGATTGCAGGGTCCTTAACCTCATTTCCTGTTTCGTCCTCATATACAAGATCAAAAAGACAGTTAGTTTCCGAATTCCAGAAAGTACTTTCAAAATTAGAAGCAACGCCGGTTGCAAGAGTTTCATATGATGAAACATTTTTTCCCAGTAGAGTACCAAGATTGGAGGCAGTTTTCAGGGCGTTATACCATAGAGCATTGATTTCACATGCTTTACCTGCTCTTGGGGTTACTGCCCATTCTCCAATTTTAGCATCCATCCAGGTTAGTTGAGGTCCCTGTCGAATAAGATAATCGGGATCCATGCTGATTCCAAAGTCTGTACCCTTATGGTAATGATCTATAATATTATTCACAGTGTCCCAGACGTCCGAGACGAAAAGGAAGTCTTTCGTATATGCGAAATATCGACCCACCATTTGAATAAACCAGAGAGAAGCGTCCACAGTGTTATAGACTGGCTCTCCTCCAAAAGCCGGAAAAGTATTAGGAATCAAGCCTCTCTTACAATACTTAGAAAAGTTTTTGAGAATGAATTTTGCCTCCTCAAAGCGACGGGGAATTAAAAGCAGGCCAGGCATAGAAATCATTGTGTCCCGACCCCAGTCAGAAAACCAGTGATATCCTGCAATCACCGTATTTTCGCCCGAAGAAGGATTTTTCACTATAAAAGAGTCCGTTGCCCTGAGAAGCTTAAGAGCAAAGGGCTCGGTTATTCTTGAATTGAAGGAAAGAAGATTTTGTCGGTATGTTTCCCTTGTATAGAGTTCCTCAACCTGTTCAGGTGTCAGAGCAGAAACATCTTCTGTTGAAGCAACAATAAAAAAATGGGAAGTTCCCAGTTTGAGTTTGCTTTCGAAATAACCTGGATTGAAATTGTCTTCCTGGAAGTTGAGTCCCCTTTGCTTCTCAACATCATACTCGAAGTTATAATACCATTTCGGATCAGGGTGATACTGGAGATTGGATGAAAGCGAGAAATTAAAGCCGTTGGAACTTTCCAGTTTTACTCCTTCAGAATATACTTTTTGAGAGAAGGAAAGCTCTCCTGAGCGAACAGTGTAATGGAAATTCCTGGAGTTTACCAGCGGGAAAATCCTTAGCAAGGCTCCTTCTCTCCTAGATCTAATATCATAGATAATGCAGGTTGTATTGCTGTTATGGATCGTAAAGACCTTTTTCTTCACGGTAAAAGTGTCTGGATGGTAGATCCAGAGAGGGAAAGGAGTGAGAATGAATCTGGAGAGGTAGCTGAAGCCTGAAGGAAAAACAGTGCCTGGATATTTGTGGGTTGCAAGACGATAAACGTTCTCGTTAATCGAGATTTCCTCATCAAGGGAAGAAAGTAGTACAAACCTCCCTGAAGAGTTTTCTGGAGCTGCAACAAGCAGTCCGTGATAAGTCCTTGTGCCTGCCCCTATGACTGTAGATGAAGCATATCCCCCGAGCCCGTTTCCTATAATCCACTCTTTCTTTATTCCTTCTTCATACGTGGAAAAGGAATCTGCTCCAAACCTTATTTCACTCATACATATATGGTTAGGGTCTAATTTCTTAAATATTTGTACTTTTGGGAAAAGCGTTGAGGATGCAAAAAAGGGAGGAAGGCCAGCTTAGAGTAAAAGATGCAAAATTAGTATATTTAAAATGTAAACATAAACTATTTTAGTTGTACAGGATATAAGAAAGTGAGAATCATGAAGCAAGACCTTTTAGAAATCCTTGTTGATATCTTCAAATCCTCCGGATACAATGTCATAATATCCAGCCAGTGTGATATTTTTGTGGAAAAAAACGGGCATAAGACTTATGTTAGGTATGCCCTGCAGCCAGATTGCCGGGAATTAAAAGCCTTTTACGAAAAGATAGGTGACTGCACAGGAATTTATGTAATGACCCAGAAAGGGCCTGAAGAATTAATCGATTATGCAACTGAACTTGGAATCTATGTTTGGGATAGGGAGGAATTGGCTCTTCAAATTGGAAGAGCGATTCTTGTAAACCTTGAGCAGATATCAGAAAGTTCGTATTCTGAATCGGCGACTCTACCAGTAAATGAAAAACGGAATTCTTACAAACCAGCTTTTGAACTACATGAAGAAAATTGGAAGCTAAGAGAAGAGGTCAAAAAGGAACCCTACTTTACTGAAAAGATCTTGCAGCCTCAAAACCAGCAATCAGAAGTCGAAAAAACTTATTTTGAGGATCAATCCCTGAAATCGAGCTTTCAGGGAAGAAAAGGTATAAGGAATCCAGAGCAAGTTGAAATTCCAGGAATAGAATCATATGAAATACTGAATATACAGTCTGTAGAACCAAGGATTTCTAAAAATCAAGCAATTATCATTGCAAAACCCTATATAAGTAATCCTAAAGATGCAATTTTGAAGTTTGTACCTTTCTGGAGATACGAATATAGCGTTGAAGCGGAAAAACGATTTAGGTCAAAAGTCTTGAGTATTGCCGGAAAGGGAAAGGGTTTTCTTAACGCTCTAAATAAGTCAAAGGAAGAAATGGAGGTCAAAGGACTTGCTGCACCTATAAGGATTCCCGCCGTGCAATATGAGTTAAAAAGGCCGAACGTGGATAAAAAACAGGCAGAAAAGATTCTTCTGGACTTGATTATAGAGGAAAATACACGCGAAATACGTTTCAATAACACGGAAGGACAGGCAGTTATATATGAACACAGGAATGTACGTCCCAGGTCTGAAGAAATACAGCTTAATATTGAGCTTGTGTACATCCCTGTATGGGAAGTAAAGGGAAAACGCAACTCTCTGGAGATTAATGCTTATAATGCGAAGGTGCTTGAGGAGCCTGTTGATGAAGATGCTGAATTTCTATGAGTTGGGAATGTGAAAAAATATAGGAAGAAAAATATATAAGATAGAAAATATATTTATAGATATTGGCAGAACGATGGATTCCATGAAGAAGAATCCAGATCCTGCCCTCCCATATTCCTGTGAAAACTTCTTTTTCAGGGAAAAAAGCGCAATTTTACAATAAACGTTATATGCTCCCGATGCAAGAGTATATAACGTTTGGAAATTATCTGTGAGCTGTAACGGATGGCATCTTATAGGAAATAAGGCATATAAAAATTTTATAAATATGGAAGTTAAAAAAGAGGTGCGTAAATGATAGAAGTAACAGACAAAGCTGCTGCAGAATTGAAAACATTGATTGAACAGGAAGAGAAACCTGAACTTGCGCTCAGAATCTTTGTTGCGGGGGTTGCCTGCAGTGGAATTCAGTATGGATTGGCTTTTGATGATGAATTCAAGGAAGACGACGTGACTATGGAAAGTAATGGAATCAAACTCGTCATGGCAAAAGATATAGAAAAGAGCTTCTCTGAGGGTAGCATTGACTTTGTTGAGGATGAAAACGGGAAGGGATTCCTTATCCGCAACCCTACAGCTGGCGGGTGCGGCACCTGTGGTGGATGCCATTAAAGAAAAGTAAAATCGCGCTGAAGGTATTGAATCCAAACCTGAAAAATAAACTAAAATAAAGGAGAAACAAGTCTATGTTCCCAGGAATGGGAGGTGTGGGAGGCCGGGGAATGAACCCGGCTAAGATGAAGCAGATGATGAAGCAGATGGGAATTGATGTTAAAGAGCTTAAGGACGTTCAGGAAGTAGTAATAAAAACTGCAGACTCTAATATCATTATTGAGAATGCAAATGTTACGATCATGAAAGTCCAGGGTTCAGAGACATACCAGATTGTGGGTGACGTAAAAGAAGTCCCAAAAGAACTGGAGATTCCCGCTGACGATATAAAGCTTGTAATGGAGCAAACCGGTGTTTCTGAAGAAGAAGCCCGGAAAGCCTTAAAGAACTCAAATGGAGATCTGGCAGAAGCCATTGTGGCACTTTCTTCTGCCTGAATCTTTTTTTAATTTTCAACTTTTAGAAATACATTGGAATACTCATGTAGAATACATAGCTTTGGAAAAACTAATTTAAAATAGTTTTATTCTGAGGATTTCATTTTAAGTATTTTTCAGTATTGTAGCTTCTGTATATCCGATTTTAGGCGGATAACTCTCTTTTTTGTTATATCTAAAAATATGGTCGTGCACTATTAGTTAGTTGATGTTATTTCCAAAATACTTTTAGTGACGCATCACACCTTTTTTCAATTTAGTAAGGTTAATAGCATGCTTGATGCACAAAACGTCATGCATTTCCAGCACTGGAAAATTAATTATGAAAACATCAACCGTATAATGATAGACGACCAAAAATATTACAGGGAGACAATATTCTGGAAAAATATTAGTGTTTTGATAGATTTATTATTAAAAATCGTAATAAATCAAAATTAATTAATAAAACTTCCTCCAAACATGTATTGATTTTGAATGTATACCCTGATTCTGAATTCAATATTAACAAATTCATCTGAGATGATAGAGTTTGTTCATACGCATAAAGAAGATATTTCTTTAGTATGTGAGATAATTGGTGCTTTTGGTGCTTTACCTGTACTGGTCGGTCTTGTGTGATATTTATCTAAGAATTTCATGAAGAGCCCTTCTACTCCAAAGGATTCGGAGCCACTTGTAGAATACAACAAATATTTTACAGAAAAGGGAACTGGAAAAACTTGACACTCTTTATGTTCAACGAATAGAAAATAATATTGAACGTGACTTGATCAAAGAAGCAACCAAATTTTTAAAGAATTCAGAGCAAGTCCTTATAATATAAGGGGAAAGCGGAATAGGGAAAACGAGACTTGCAATTGAAATCTCCAA
>DASXVB010000133.1:0-26101 GCA_036504475.1 Methanosarcina sp. | reverse complement strand
GTTTTAGAATTTGGAGATACAAAATTATATTTTGATGATGCTGGAGTTGTGATAATTTAAAAATAAGGACAGTTATTGTACCAGTTAATCTCACTCAATGTAACTAATATTATAAAAATCAAAAAAAGGTAAAAAATGATTCATACCAAATCGATTTCTAAATTTGTGATAGGATTTTCGATTCTTCATTTGATAACTTATTTTTTTGCAGGAATAATCGCACAGAAGGTTCTGGGAGCAAATGAGTTTTATCCTCCTTCTCTCAATGCATTAAGCTACTTAAGAGACCCTTTGAGCACTCATGTTCAGATGTTATTTATACCAGCACAATTGATTAGGGGTCTACTTTTTGCAGGTGTTCTCTTGCCCTTCAGAAAGCGGATTTTTGAACTCGGTCAGCTATGGGGTGGATTCTCCATAACTGCTATTGTTTTTGTTTTTGGATACCTAGCAGCCTCAGGTGGTATGATAGAACATTATGTTTATTTCACTGCTGAGTCATACCCTTTAAAATTCGCTTTGATAACTTTAATAGAGATATTGATTCAGACGCTACTGTTGGGGCAGTTGGTTATGCTGTGGGAAAGAAAGTTTAATGGAGATTATTATAACTGACTCTCCCGAGTTCCGTCTCGGGAGGATGGTGTCATTTTCGCTGCCCGAGTTTCGCTTCGGGAGCACGAAGCCCTTTTCGCTTCGCTCAAGAGGGCTGAACTATGGACAAGATAAGTTGTTTTTCAACTTGCTCTTCGCTTCGCTCAAGAGAACTGTTTTTGGGGAAGTTTCAAAACTGTATTTTTATTTTTAAGCGACAGTCTTTTAGATTAGTGAATAACTAAGTCAAAGCAACATCATTAGTTGCCTTAAGCGGAGCTTGTAACGCTCGACGCAGGAGAGCGGCCTTTCAAAAAAAGAAGTAGAAATAATAGCTTCATTGTGTTTGTTTTTTAAGAAAAAAGAATTTGCTGACTCTTGTATGTGAAAAACCTTTCATTATTTCTTTTTTGTTTTTCTGCCTGGTCCGAGCTTTGCTCGGTGGAAAGACAGTTTTAAGAACATTGATATGTTTTTTCGGGATTTATGCCACATTATTTTTATTTTTGCGGCTGGAATATTCCCTAACAACCTTTTGAGATGAGGCTGAAAAATTGAAAACAAAATTTAGTTTATTTCAGTTTAATAGCTACTGCCTGTAGCGGGATAGACTTCTCCAATTCCGTTTTTTCGGTGGTCGTGCCTTTTAACAAACCTTTAACAGTCGCTGTCGTAAATTTTTCGCTATCTTTCTCATAATTCCTTAGCTCTGGTTCGAGCTCTGCTGCAATATGTCAGACTTATTGAACGTCATTATAGGGGTAATATAATCATTAACCAATAAACTAAAACTTGTTATGTTTCACTAATGCTATACCTTTAGAATAACATTATATGTTAAAAATATTAAATAGAATCAATGCGTGGTATAACCTACGTTCCCATCTATCTACACAGAACTCCACTAACAGCACCTACTCCACAAAGATCTGCGGCATACAAGCAAGGGACTGAAAATCAAAATTCAGTCCTAATTTATTTCAAACCTCTTTTCAGACAAAGAAACTGAGCATTTTAAATATATTTCAGCAAACCCAGGTTTAGGTGGGAACGTAACTTCCTTCAAATAAGGATTTCTGTCCACTTTTTTTTCACTTATCGTCATATTTTTCATTTCACCTTGGCTCTTCCCTCCGTTCCTTGTTTACTTTTGTTTATTGATTCTCTTGATCTAGTTTTCACTCCTTTTTCCCTTTTGATCATTTTCATTATCCCTTCGGCTGCCATGATTCCGGTAGCAGCAGCATTGACTATATCCCTTGAAAGCCCTGCACCATCTCCTGCTGCAAATAGATTTTTGATACTGGTTTCCATCTGCCTGTCAACTTTCAGGTGCATTGCATAGAACTTGACCTCAGGAGCGTACAATAGAGTCGAATCTGAGGCGACGCCTGGAATAATCTCATTTAAGGTTTCAAGCCCTTCAATTATATCCATCACTATCCTGTGAGGCAATGCCATTGAAATATCGCCTGGAGTGACGTCTTTGAGCGTATTTATAACAAGATTTTTTGCAAGGCGCTCTTTTGTTGAGCGTCGGCCCCTTCTCAGATCGCCCATGCGCTGGAGAACTGGCTTTCCTCCCCCAATCGTGGTTGCAAGTTTTGCGATTGAACGGGCATATTTTGTTGTATTTTCAATGGGCTCGGTGAGCTCGACTCGGACAAGAAAGGCGAAATTAGTGTTTTCGGACTCCGTATTTGCCAGGGAATGACCATTAGTTGCGATAAAGCCCTCATATTCCTCCTTTACAACAAATCCACGCATGTTTGTGCAGAAAGTTCTGACAAAATCATCGTAACGGCGGCTCTGGATATGGAACTTGGGATCACGGTTAATTTTCGTTACAGGATCCATAATGATTGCGGGGACTTCTACCCTCACCCCTATATCAATCCCGCCGTACCGGGCTTCGATTTCGTGTTTCTCAATCATATCTGAAATCCAGTTAGATCCCCGCCTCCCGGGTGATAAAAGCACGTAGCTGGCCTGAAGTTCTCGCCCATCAGACAGTATAATGCCTCTGCAGGTCTTTTCCTCAATCAACAGATCTCTTACCTCGGTCTCAAGCAGAAAATTCACTCCTTTATCAACAAGGTTCCGTTTAAAGCGCCCTATAACAGCAGGGGCATTATCTGAACCTATATGCCGCTGCTTTATTTCGATAAAACGAGCTCCTACTGAGGCAGCTCTTCGTTTAAGCTCCTCGATTTCCGGTCCTTCGGTAAGAAGAGCTCCTTGAGGTGCTCCAAACTTCAAAAAAACTGTATCCACTCTTTCTACGAGCTTCCAGGCTTCGGTTTGGTCGCCTGTCAGAGCTGCTAAATCTCCTCCAATATCAGGTCGCAGGTTTAAGGTTCCATCCGAAAATGTCCCACAGCCCCCAACCCCACACATAATATCACAGGGTGTGCAGTGCATGCAGTAAGTTTGGGTTTTCATAGGACATAGGCGTTCATCTATATCTCTACCCATATCTACAATAAGAATTTTTAACGATTTTAACTCCGCAAGCTCGTAAGCTGCAAACATTCCGGCAGGCCCTGAACCTACGATTATTACATCGTAGTCCAAATTTCTCTCCCCTCTCTCTGAAAGTTTATCTTCATTATCCATGCATACCATCCTTTACAATTTTGTGAGCAATTTAAAACAAAAATCGTTAAAAGTCTCCTTTTTGTAAAACCCCAAATTCCAAATAAGACTCATATGCGGTTTATAAACAGCCGTTAACGCTATTTTCGTGCTGCAAGTGCACTCTCATATTAAATAACTTTTAAAATTTTTATACTTAAAAATCCCTCAGGAAATTCTTCCCCTATACCGTAATAAGGTATGAAACTGTCCGTATAAAAAACTTCCATTTCGCTTGAAATTTAGCTTGAAACATCTGTATATCTGGGAAAAGTACCAGATTAAATAATTTAAGGAACTTTATGCATTAATAAGAACATTTAAGACTTTATGAGCTTTTAAATCACAGACAAATATCCAAAATATTATATTTTTGTTGAGAAAGCAATCAGGATTATATAATACCGAAAATAAGGTTTATTATTTCTTATATCACGTATCTTTTTGAGGATCTTAAATTTCATTGTATTTCTAATTTAAAGGGGAAGTAACAGATGTGGGTGCATAAATCAACCATTTTTTTAGCGATTGCTCTCTTCTTTTAATTGCGGTTTATAGTCCTGTATTTGCTAGGAAAATATCCCATATTAGTTACGTACTCAATGTATAAAATCAAATACAGCAAACGCCATGGTTTGCATTTACACTTTAGACATTTAATGGTTTAATGCTACCGTTTTTCGTTTCGAGTGCGTAAGTCATATCTCAATTATAGAACCAAATTTAATTTTAAGACACGCTCTTAGATATTGATTTTTCAGTTTAACCGTCGTGAGCGCTATGAATTAAACGTAATCCTGCAGACAGCATAGTGTAAGGGCAAAAAGCATGAAATTTTGATATTTGGAAAAGTCTGGTCAGTAAAATGCAGCATTCTTTGTGAAGATAAAGGCTTTTCTTTTCTTGAAATAACTCAGATCTGCTCCTCTGGCAGGATAAAAAACCTTAATATTTCAGGTTTGCAGAAAAAAGCTTCACAAATATTATATAGTTGGCTATAAAGAAGTGCAGTGAAATATTTGGAAGCAGGACCTGTTCAAATATCTTAAACTCCTTTTCAAATGGATATATGGCACAGATAAAGAGATTATCAATATCATCATCTTTTAATTTTAGAGATGAAGTTTTATAAAGCTTTAAATTTGGTTTCCGATTTTTATATAACAACATATAAATAAGTATCTTTATATGTAAATATTTCACACTTAGTTTCGATATTACGTACCATCAGATAAAATGTTACCTAATGTGATAAAATAATGAAAAGCTAATTGAATAAAATAAAGAACATTCCCTAAACTTCTATTAGGTTTCGATTGTATGTACTATCAGATTAAATTCAACCTAGAGTATAGGAGGAAAAACTAATGCGAAAAACTATGTTCAAGACAATATGTGTTTTCACTTTGGTCTTCTTTGTCATGTCAATGACAGGAGCAGCGAGTACTTGTACCACAAAAACAGATGCAAAGAACGATGTTTTTACATGTAACTGTAAATCATGTAGTAAAACATGTTCCGGTAACGTGCTGAGTAACGACAAAGGATGCAACCTTAAAGTTACTTCTGCAGGATGCTTTACTACTGCAAAAGGCGGTAAGGTCTGTATGCAAAGTAACGGTAAATTCACCTACACAAAACCAGCAAGTTGCACCAAATCTTGCACTGACAGTTTCAAATACTGTGTAAAAGGTAAGAATGGATCCGATTGTGCAACCGTTACAATTAAAATCAGTTGTTCTAGCTGTTCCAGCTGCTCAACCTGCTCAACCTGCTGAGTACCCTAAAGTAATTATTTCACTTCAGTAGGAATATTTTTGCAACCAAGCACATTAAAGGGAAAAAGGAAGCATTAATCTTCCGGGATCTAATCCCAAATCCCTTAATGCTTTTATCTAAATAATTACCGTTTCATGGCCCCAGTCTCAGGGATATTTAGCATATCCTCGAGCCAGCTCTAAAAGATATCCTTCATACCCATATTCAGTTGCTATTTCATTTAGCAAATCTTTAAATTTTGGTTCGTAATCACTTTTTATTTTACCTTTATTGTTAAAAATTCCTATCTTCATGTATTTACATTTCTCGCATACCTGTATATCTTTTATATTTCCACACTTATTTGAAGCACAAGATTCAGGTGTTTCATTTTTATATTCACAGCTTTTGCAGTTATCTCCATTTATTATATTTATACACTTATCGTGAAAAGGGCATTCTTTATCTCTTATATCATCTGCAGGCAGTACTTTAAAGCCACATTTTAAACAACGTTTCTTGAAAAGATTGCCTTCTTTGCTTAGTTCTTTCCTTGTGTTTTTGCATTCCTCTACTTTATCTCCATCATACAGACAACATATTCTTTCGAAACCTAATGAACTTAAAATTGTAGCAATGTGTCTAATATTTTCAGCCCCACCTGCACCAAATCCAAAAAAAAGAATTTTGTTCTTAATTTCCAAAAGATTTACTGCTTTATCTAAAAGAACGACATCCTCTTGTCCCTCTACTATTATTAGCCCCGCGGATCTATCATCTGCAAAAAAACATGATCTTGCGTCGTAAGCAAGAATGTGTGGATTATTTCGATTTTTAGTGGTACCTTTCAAAAAGTTAGTGATTTCTCTGTTTAGTTCTAACTGATATATTTTTGAACCATTGCCTGAATTTACTACTCTAGCAAGTGTTCCACCATTCAGGATGGCATCTATAGAAACCATTTCAGGAGAGTGAGTAGCATATAATATTTGATGATCTCTTGATTTCTCAAGAATTATATCTAGAAGATTTCTCTGTAACTGGGGATGCAAAGATAATTCAGGTTCATCAATAACAAGAAGCTTGTTTGGTGAAGAATTTAATAAAGCTGCTACTATAAAAAGAAGACTGACAAGTCCTTCACCTAATCCATCTGAATCATGATATCCGTTGTTTGTAATCTTAACATAGTAATTTCCTGTATTGGATAGATCTACTGTCCAATCTAATTTGTAACCAAGTATCTGTTTCAAAAGGCTATTGAATTCTTCAATACTTTTTGGATCTTCTATAATTTTGAACAATTTATTATCGTCAGCATCAATTGGCTGCCCTCTCGTGTTAAGTGTTATAGAGTCAGGTCGTGCTGCGAATAGATCGCCGGCTCCGTGTGATGCTTCCTTTGAATATGGGTCAAAAAATCTTCTCGATGACAAGACAATGATTGATGGATCATAAGGATGATAATTTCCATATTCAGGTCCAGGATTCCTTTTTGCTTTATGACCACCAGCAAGAATTGTTTCTAGACTCTGTATCGACCCACTCTCGGATGACAATACTATCTCAACAACACTTCCCGCTTCTTCGTTTCTTTGTCCTTCTGCAAAGCTGATATCAGTTCCTAAAGACATTGCCTTAAAAGATTCAATAATTGTCGACTTTCCACCGTTATTGGGGCCAACAATTACTGTAAGTCCTGAGCCTTTTTTTCCATTAGGTTTTGAGAGCTTCAGCTCTTGTTCCTCTGCAAAACCACGAAAGCCTTTGATTTTTATGCTTGAAATCATATTTTCACCGCATAAAATTAAATGTCTAGTTACCAACCAAAATAATATTCAAGGTATCTATTTGGTTGGGTTTCTTGAAGCCTTCTGAACCGTTCAAATATATAGAAACTAAGCACTGTATTTCTAATTTTAGTGTATGAATACTTTTCTTTTTGAGCACGTTTCACAAGTTCAAGCAGGTCTTTGAATGCAATCACTCGCTTGAGGATATTTGAGTAGCAAGCGTACCATTAAAGTGCTATCATGTCTCATTTCTCAAAAATTTGATGCCTAATGGCAAGTCCCAAAAGAAGCTATGCATTTGATCACAAGCAACATGACCTATAGAATCTTTTGGCTTTGATAAAAAGTACTATTGAAGCAAAAAGACATAAAACGAGTTGAAAAAATAATAAATAGAACAAAGTAAAGGGAAAAAAGACATTAAAAAGAAAATAGTAAAAAATTTACTGAAATTTCATTTGCTGAAATTTACATAAACCGTTCAAATCTTTCCTTTTTCGCTTTACAGATAGGACAAACTCCAGGCGGTTCGTCCATTGCACAGAGATATCCGCAAACTTTACATCTCCATACTGGCTTTGAAAGTTTCCCTGTAAACTCCATATTCTCTATCATCTCGGCTCTTTTCTTTTCTTCAGCTCTTTCAGCGTCCCTCTGTGCTTTAGGGGGGCGCCTTTCAGGAATCGATTCGACCTCTCTTTCTCCTCGGATAACCTCGCCCGAGACATAAAGTGCACAGTAACAGGCTCCATAATCGTTCAGATCGGGGTCTCTATAATAACAAGGACAGATAATATCCAGATCTTCTTCCATATTATTAGCAGAAAGCCTGCAAGGGCAGGACCAGTAGCCGTACCGCTGTTCGTTCGCGAGAAGCCCTCGGACAAGATCCTTTGTGAACTCAACGTCAGGGTTGAGGTGATATCCCGACTTTTCAACCTGGTTATTCAAACGCTTGTAGACTTTGTCCACTAATTCATCGGTTATGCCTTCTTCGGCGTTTTCCTCTTCTGTCAGCCCAATTCCCCCTTAAACAAAAACTTTTTGGGAAAAAGTTTTATCAAAAACTATTTCTTTTAGTCTCAATTCTCACTTAAAACCCTAGAGCTTCACGGATTTCTTTTTCTTTAAATCCCACGATTGCTTTTTCCTCATTTATAACAGTTGTCGGAAACGAAGTTGAAGGATTGAAGCGTCTTACTTCCTCGACAGCTTGATCTTCTTCTTCCCCTTCAAGCTTATCTACGTATATAAAATCAAAATCTATACCAAGATCGGTAAGCAGTTTCTTTGTCCTTTTGCACCATACACATGTGCTCAGGCCATACATTACAACCTTACCTTTGTCAATTCCGGAAATATGATCTCCTTTTTCCTTGTCCAGAACAGATACATCCATCTGATTAACCCCCGCCATGATAGTTTATGGCAGTCTGCCTTTGAGTACTTTACTTTGAAAGCGAATTTAATCCTAAGCCTGCCAACAAATTGAAGTCCTGGCAGGTTGCAAGTTTTGTAAATTGCTTATGAGAAAATATAAACTAAAGTATATAAGTTTAGACATACTTGAGAAAATTCCGAAAAATAATAGGACAAAATATTTGCAATGAAATACAAAGAAGTTACAGTAATTCCTTATCGGATCTAATTATCCATTTTAATTTATTCTACTTTGAATACTAAAAAACAAGAAATTCAGGCGTATTCTCTGCTCTGATTCCCAAATTTATCTATTGATTTTTCACCGTAAGGCTGTAAAAATCCTACTAGAATATTATTTTATCAAGCCCTTCTGAACATACCAGTCATAATCGTGGGCAAACCGCTCTTTGTTGGATTTTACAAGCTTGCAGAAATATTCTGTGCTTTGGCGATGCATTTCATCCTGATCTGGATATTTTATTTCTCCGCGAATCGACTTTGCCAGCTTCTTACCAAGCTCCTCGGCAGTTCCCGTGGCTTCTTGGAGTGCAGAAGGATATGCCCCAACCGCAACACCAAGGCCACCAACAACGGTAACACCAAGATTCATGAGTACGCTGTTCATGTATTCTACAACCACATCTGCCTTGCCTCCTCCTGCCGTGGCTACAGAACACCCAAATTTTTCAGTCAGCATCTGGCAATGGATAGCATCCGAAAGCCGGTCAAAGAAGGCTTTCATAGGAGCCGGAACCGAATTAATATAATTTGGAGCACCAAAAACAATTCCATCGGAATTAAGAATTCTGTCAAAAAGCTCCTCAAAGTCATCGAGTTGCGGGCATTCCCCAGTTGCATAACAGGCTCCGCACCCTGTGCAGTATTCTATACGCAGTTTGTAGAGATCTATCAGTTCGGCGTCGGCACCTTCGGATTCAGCACCTTTGAGCACGGATTTTACCAGTTGAAGGGTGTTGCTTTCATTCCCTCTCGGACTTGCGTTAATTCCAAGAACTTTCATGATCATCACCTTGATTAAATGAATTACACAGGATTAACGTATTATTTTTTTCCTTTTTCAGGTATACTCGGATGAGCTGTCGAACTCTTTTTTCCTCTCACCATAGATGCGAATATCCCGACAATGCAGAAGGCTGTAAACAGGGTAAACGCATAGTGTAGACTTAAAACAAACTGGGGATAATATTGAGGCGTGATCTCTACAGGGCCTATAACAATCGCAAAGATCATCATTGCGATGCCCATCGATAGCATTTGGCCAAGGAGACGCATAGTCCCGTTCATTCCCGATGCAACGCCGTAGAATTTTTTATCTACAGAACTCATAATTGCATTTGTGTTCGGAGACGAGAAAAGCCCGAAACCTACACCAAGAATACCCAGGGTGATAATAAGGTGCCAGATTGGAGTTGTTTCCTTAAGAAATATGAGAAAGAAGAGCCCAAGAGCAGTAAATGTCATTCCTGCAGATGCAACAATCCGTGCTTCAACCTTGTCAGAAAGCCTGCCGGCAATTGGCGAGACCATAGCCATGATAACTGGCTGTGATACCAGGATAAGTCCAGCATGTTCGGGAGAAAATCCTTTCGTGTACTGGAGATCGAGGCTTAAAAGATAAGTTACTGCGTAAGTAGCGCTGTAATTGATAAGCGCAGATAGGTTAGAAAAAGCAAAAATTCGATTGTTTGTCAGAAGTTTAATATCAAGAACTGGAAACGGTATTCTCATTTCATACAGAGCAAAAACAATAATCCCAATAATTCCTATGACTAATAGGGCAGCCCCTTTAAATGCTGGGAGAATTGAAAAACCGTACATGACTGCAACTATAGCTACACTATATATGAGTGACCCTGTAAGGTCGAACTTTTGTCCTCTACATTCAGCCCATTCACCTTTAATCTTCCATAAGGTTAGAAGAATTGCTGTAATACCTATAGGGACATTTACGAAGAAAATGCTCCTCCAACCAAGATATTGTGTCATTGCGCCCCCAAGTAAGGGACCAATCGAAAGCCCAATGTAAACTGCAGTAATATAAGTACCAAGAGCTTTCCCACGCTCACCAGGTGGGAAGACAGAAGTAACGATAGCGACACTTGTCCCAAAGATCATAGCACTTCCGATACCCTGGACAGCCCGTAGTCCAATTAACATTTCCGTTGAAGGAACCATAGTCATAGCTAAAGAAGAAATGCTGAAGATCGTAATGCCATAGAGAAAAACCTTCTTCCTTCCATAAATGTCAGCGATTTTTCCGAAGGGGACAAGAAACAGTGCTGATGAAAGGAGATATGCAGTAGCAACCCACGAAAGGGAAATTGAGTTCATGTGAAATTCAGCCCCAAGTGAGGGCAAGGCAATGTTTACTGCCGAACCATCAAAAGGAGTAAGAAATCCCGCAAGTATCGCAATAAAGAGTACAATCTGTTTCTCGATGCCGCTAACAGGAGCGTTAGGGGTATGACAGATTTCCGGGATTTTATTAAATGATTTAACATTATTTGTTTCGTTTTCCATATGTATCACTGATAGAAAGGTCATTATCTGTGGTCTTCAACATCAAGAAAGCAAAATTGAATTTATTTGCAGGGTTTAATGTTTCCTAGATAATGCTTTTCATAATACTTTACCATGATTGACTGATCGATCATTTAGTGTATTTCATTGTTATTAAATATACCATTCCAGCAGCAAAGTTGATAGAGATTTTCGATCAAACATTTAACGAAAAGTTTGTGTTGCGCCTTAAGATCACGTAATGGATAGGGGTTTTGGTTAAATAGTTCTTATAGTTTATGATCTAGAGTATATCAAAACAGGCAGTAACCACGCCGCTAGTATAGGGTTTTTGATCAAAAACTTCCTACAAATGTTTGCAATAAACATGAGAAAGCAAATTAATTTATGATAATCAAGCAGTAACATAAAGAAAATAGATGTAAATTGAAAGATACGAGCGATCAAGTTTTATATACAAAACTTGGGATTAAGCCATTAAATCCATGCTTGCATGAAATTATTATGGGCAAAGCTATAATTATGCCTGTATGAAGATTATAGAGGTTATAGACTCACAATGAATGAAATAATTATCTGGATACTGATTATATTCTGCCTTATTCAGTCTGCTATTTTCGCCGGTATGACAATCGGGGTTTTTGGCCTTGGAAGACTCAGGCTTGAGATCGAGGCCGAAGCAGACAATAAAGAGGCTATCAAAATCTTGCAGATCCGGCGGGACTCCAATTTCCTGCTTACGACACTGCTCTGGGGAAATATAGCTGCAAACGTCCTCGTTGCCCAGCTTACAGATTCCGTGCTGACAGGAGCCTCAGCTTTCCTCTTCTCCACTTTCGTAATCACTAGTTTCGCAGAGATCGCACCACAGGCTTACTTTTCCAGAAATGCGCTTAAACTTGGAGCAAAGTTAACTCCTATTGTCCGTTTCTACCAGATACTGCTCTATCCGGTAGCCAAGCCAACAGCCCTTATTCTTGACTGGTGGTTGGGCAAGGAAAAACTTGAGCTCTTCAAAGAGCAGTCTATGCGGATTATGCTCGAAAAACATATAGAATCGGGAAAGACCGATATTGGCGTTTTTGAAGGAATAGGAGCCCTGAACTTTCTTTCCATAGATGATGTAAGTATTTCCGACGAAGGTTCTCTAATAGACCAGAGAAGCATAATCTCTCTCCCAGTAGAAAATAACCGTCCGGTGTTTCCTCTTTTCAAAAGAGAACCGACTGACTCATTTTTGCAAAAAATTGACGCGTCCGGGAAAAAATGGGTAATCATTACCAGTCCTCAGAATGAGCCTGTTATGGTGCTTGATGCGGACCATTTTCTCCGTGATGCGGTTTATAAAAAAGGCCCATTTATTCCGCTTTCTTACTGTCATTTCCCGGTTGTGGTGAAATCTCCCAAGACTAGACTTGAAAAGGTAATTCGGCAGTTTAAGGTGTATCCGCAATACCCTGAAGACGATGTAATCGACCAGGATCTTATTCTCTACTGGGGCCAGGAGAAAAGGATTGTTACTGGTTCGGATATTCTGGGCAGGTTGCTGCGGGGAATTGTAGTGGAATGTGACCTGACATCAGGGAGCGAACTGCCTGTCCCACCTACCCAACCTGGTATTGTTAAAAGAAGTTTGAGAAGAGGGGCGAAGAAAGAAAGCAATGAAGAGAAGAAAGGAAAAAAATAGAGAAAAAAACCAAAAAAATTAGAAAAACATAAAAAATAAAAAACAATCGGGAAAGGAAATGAAAAGTTACTCTTCGTATGCGGGAAGGGTTATAACTCCTATTTCCTGAAGTGGCGAACCCACAGCGAAATGATAGAGATCCTGAAATTCAAGCCCTTTGAGCCCTATGGTGTCATGTAAAGGGTCATCGAAGAAACATCCTATTCCGCAACCCCTGAGACCATTTGCTTCAGCTTCAAGGTAAAGAAGCTGTCCTAAAATTCCACATTCCCAGAAAAGGTATGGATATATCCAAGCGCCGAACTTGTTAAGAGGCTCTTCGAATTCCGAGAGCATGCAGGCAGTAAAACAGGCGTCTGCGGCTTTTCTCTGGGCGCAGGAAAGTTGGGCTGCAAAATTATCAAGGGTTTCTTCCATTAGCAGGTAAAGCTCAAGGTCTGATGGACAATCCTTTGGCTTTTCCCATAAAAAATCCTGCCTGATTGCAGCTTTAAACCTTTTTTTTTCCTCTGATTTGCGAAGGAAAATATAAAGTCCTGGAAGAAGATCTTTTACCCTATTTACGAAAAGCAACAGGTGAGTAAAGGAACCAAAAGCAAGAGAATCGAAGATAGGGTTATTTTCTGGAAGAGTTCTTTGCAACATAGCATAGAAAGTTTCTTTTTCCATGTATGCACTGTTATCCATCTCGATAGCACTTCTCCTTCCACGGATAACGCTGTGCAAAGAAACGGTTTCAAGATCCGGCTGGTTCTTGGAACTATTAGTTTTCAAGGATGAAATGGCTTGTGTTCCTAACTTTGGTTCATTTCCTTTCTTCAGATAATCGGTTTCCTTCTTTTGAGCTGCCGAAGCCGCTTTTTCAATATCTACCCATTCAACATGCCTTGGACTTAAACTGTTAGGAACTCCTTTCCAGGAAAGGTTCCTAAAAGCAGGAATTGCGTCGGAAGAAATCCTGCCTTTGGTACAGATTTTTCCTGCCGGATAAATCGCAAGCAGACAGGCAGGCTCTTGTTTTTCAGGGCCTTTCTCCCCAGATATGCCAAGAAGCGTTGAAATTTCTTCCGAACCCATGTCCGCAAGAAGGCTTATTTTCCAACCTAACTCGGCAGCAGCAAAGATCAGGGCAGCAACTGCATGCCCAATATCATGCTGTGCATATCGGAAGGCTCTGAGCCCATACTTCCAGGAAACACGCCAGAAGATTGAAGTCAAACCTACAAAAAAAGTGCCTTCAGGAAAGCCCGAACTTAACAGCTCCCATGTAGTCGGGGAAAATTCGGCTCTGAGTTCAAGAGCGTGAGGCAAAGGAGCATAATGGTAGACAGACGGGTTTTTCAGAAATCCTTTTACAGGGCCTGATAGAAGGTAAACCTCGGTAGGATGAAGATTTCCGCTTGAAGGATTGACACGAAGAGGCCATTTTGTACCATCTGCCTTTTTCCAGGAGGAAATGGCAAAGCTGTCAAAAAAAAACCTGGAAATCGATTTAGCATTCAATTCAAATGGCTTAATTTTTTCCGGTGAAAAAGCCTGTTCATAAGTAGGAAAAATCCCAGCTTTTATTTGCTCATCACTCCATATGCCCAGATTCAAAAGTCGAGTTCCATGATAATTAAGGAAAGGATCTGGCTTGATTGATATATCCAGATGATGAGGACCTGGAGCATAGGTTTTAAAGTTGTGTTTACTTGCCTGATGATAAGCGAGTATAGTTTCAAGTTCTGCTGTCATAATAAGCACACCCGACAACCGAATAAATCTAATTCTCAGACAACTTTCTCGATAAAGAATATCTGCATTTCAGGATTATTTGAGAGAATTAAACTTTTTTCAGAGCTTCAAGTACGGCTTTTCCAAACGCGTCAGCACTTGCCGGATCTCGTCCTGTGACCATCCGGCCCGAAACTACTACCTCACTGTCCAGATAGACAGCCCCGTATTCCTTAAGTTCGCGTACCGTATCCGGACTTTTGAAAACTGTGCTCTCTTTGCCCTTCAAGATACCTGCTCTTGCCAGTACCACAGGGGAAATACAGATTGCCGAGATCACCTTTTTCAGGGCATCCGCTTCCTTTACGAGTTTATGTAACTCTTTGTTGTTCCACAGATATTTTCTTGAGCCTGAACCGCCGGAGATTACTATTGCATCATAATCGTCAATATTAGCTTCGGAGATTGTAATATCAGGCTTTATTGTGCCTCCGAGCATCCCTTTTGCAGTTTTCATAGATTCGGCTGCAACGGTAACTTTTACTCCTGCAGCCTCAAAAAGCTTTTTCGGAACAAAACATTCCTCGTCCCTGAACTGCTCTTGGGCGATTACAAGCAAAATTTTTTTGCCTTCATACTTGATTTCTGTCATCTGGCTGCCTTCCTGTAAGCTTGAAAACGAAAAATAGAGTGAATGAAAAATGAAATATGCGGTAACCTGTTTCCTTAAGGATATGTTCCTGAAAATATAAATGGATGCTTCTTTTAGAGAATGCGGAACTTGAGAAAAATGTAAGAAGCCCTACAAAAAGTTAAAAGGGTATAAAATGTATAAAAAACAGCATAGAGAGCCGAAGAGCCTCAAGGGCAATCTCAAGATACGAAATCGGTTTATAAAAATTATTTCTACCTGATTCAAGTTATAAGGAAATACAAGCCTGCAGAAATTCCTGCTCCCATAAAGGTTGCTACAAAATTTACTCCGCTGTTTGAGAGCACTCCCCTTTTCTGAAGAGTAGCCCCAAGGAAACTATCCACATTTGTCCCGAAAAAGCCTCCTGCTGTTGTAATAAGAACTGTTAATAATAAATTATCTGAGATTCCTAATAAGTATGCCAGGATTCCTATTACTGCAGAACCAAAGATTGCAGCAAGTTCGCCAAGAAGCGATACAGCCCCGTCGACTCCAGGTTCTGAGAGTTTCAGGGTTGTTATCATTCTTGGTCTTCCTCTTGCCGTTGTTCCAATTTCACTTGCCAGAGTATCTCCAGTAGCCGTTGCAACCGTGCCCATATATGCATAGATAATCGGAAGGCTGTGCTCAGGGAAAATTCCGTATGCTACTGCAAGGGTAAGAGCTGCTGTACTATTGGAAAATACGTTTTCGTAACTCCTTATACCGTCTTTGGCCTGCGCAATTCCTATGGATTCTTTATATGCATATTTGTATTTTGTAAACCCGCCTCCAAGGATAAAAAACGTTAGCAGAAGTAGGAACCAGGAAAGCCCGCTGAAGACAATTATCAGGACTCCTAAAAGGGCGGCACTCAGGAGAGCAGAAACATCTGCAATCTTCGCCCTATAAGCCAGTATGCCAAGGAAAAACGAAAAGACAAGGGCTAAAACCATTTTTTCAGGAGGCACATAGTACCTGAACTCCTCAAAAATCCACATCGTCATTCCTGCACCCAGCGACACCGAAATATTTTTATCTATTTTGGAGGGGATTGACTCAAAAAGAGAACCCGTAACCGCCCCGATAACAGCTATGAAGAAGACCAGATTATAGGAAACTAAAAGTCCCTGCCAATAAACAATCCAGCTTGCGGCAAAGAATGCAGCAACAATTCGAAGTCCCAGAAAAGCTGAGCTCCAGAGTATGGAAAAGCTTCTTCTTTTAATTCTGCTGCGCCTTGAATTAAAACCAGGTATAGTGTCTGTTTCGGAAAAAGAGGTTTTATGATTTCCTACTGCCGCAACTGCAAACGCGGCGAGTACTATATAATATGGATAAGTGTAAGAAGAGCTTCCCGAAATTATCGAAACAAAAAGCATGAGAGTTAGAGAAAAAATAAGGCTAATGAAATCTCTATTGCCAAAAAAAGAGTTTTTAGAAAACCTTAGACTCAAGAATAGAGCAAAAGACAGTAAAAAAAGAAAATTTACTCTTGCAAAAGGAGCTATAAGAATGAGCAGGAAATACAATATATGCATTACAGGAATCTTCGGATAAGAATTCCTGTTTCTGAAAGATCGGGCAGCTCTGTTCATTTAGGACATCTTTTAATTTTAATATGCGTAAGAAGTTACATAAAATGGGCTTATCTTTATAAATAGATAGTTGTTTTACCTTCAGAAAGTATTTAAAAACACGGATAAAATTTAAAAATATCTTTTTTATCGGCTGCGGTGAGGTAAAAATTTATGCAAATCCTTTAAGCGTATTAGAGATTATCCAATAACTATATTCAATGAATAAAATAACTTTTGCTTTCTATTTTATTTTTTATAGTTACACAAACTGTATATGTCTTCAGAGTTTTCTCAAACATTATCTGTTTTCCAAATCTCTAAAACTTTAGTGTTAAATAGTTCATCCAGGCGTATGCGCGAAACCTGACAAATCGTGATCAATAAGTATAACCAGAAATAGATAATATTATAACCGGCAAAGCTGCAAGCCGTAATCGGAGGTGAGGGAAAAGCATGGAAAACTATGACCTCATTGTGATAGGTACGGGTTCTGCAATGAACTACATAAATCCTATCATTGATTCAAACCCGAAAATGAGAATTGCTGTTATCGACAAAGATGAACCAGGTGGGATCTGTCTTACCAGAGGGTGTATCCCTTCCAAAATCCTGCTCTATCCTGCCGAACTTATCAGAGAGCTGGAAAACGCATCTACATTTGGAATAAAGCTTGAAATAAAGAAAGTTGATTTCCTTGCGATTATGGAAAGGATGCGCAAGAAAATCGTAGAAGATATCGAGGCAATAAAGAAAAATTTGGCCGAAAACCCGTATCTTGACTACTACCATGAAAGTGCGGAGTTCATTTCTCCTTATACTCTAAAAATAGGTGAAAAAAATCTTCACTCCGAAATGATCTTTCTCTGCACCGGTTCAAAACCTGCAATCCCACCCATTAAAGGTCTCGAAGAAGCAGGATACCTTACAAGTGATACTGTGCTTAAGCTTACGGAATGCCCAAAAAAGCTCGCCATTCTGGGAGGAAGTTACATTGCAGCCGAATACGGGCACTTTTTCTCGGCTATGGGAGCCGAAGTAACGGTTATTGGAAGAAATTCTCAATTTCTTCCGCAGGAGGAGCCTGAGATATCCAAACTTGCCAAGATGAAGATGTCGGAATACATGCAGGTCATTACAAACCATGAAGCCATAGAAGTTCGAAGAGAAGACAACGGACAGAAAACTGTCGTAGCAAAGGAAAAAGAATCAGGACAAGAAATAAAGATTACTGTAGATGAAATCCTCGTTGCAACAGGAAGAGCACCTAATACCGATATTCTCCACCCCGAAAGGGCCGGAATCAAAACCGATATTCATGGCTGGATTCTTGTGAATGAGTATCTTGAAACCTCACAGCCTAATATCTGGGCATTTGGGGATGCAAATGGAAAATACCTGCTAAAGCACGTAGGGAACTACGAATCTGGAATAGTTTACCTTAATGCGATTCTAAAAGAAAAAGTAAAGGCAGATTATCATGCTGTACCTCATGCTGTTTTTTCCTATCCTGAAATTGCCGGGGTGGGCATGAGGGAGCAGGAAGCCATTGAAAAATACGGAGAGAAGAGAATTCTCATAGGACTCAAGTTTTTTGAAGACACTGCAAAAGGATCGGCCATGGAAATAAGGGATTATTTCGTAAAGGTAATTATGGATGCGGAGGAAGAAAAAATCCTGGGAGCTCATATAATAGGCCCTCATGCCTCAGTCCTGATTCATCAGATCATTCCTCTTATGTATACCGAATCAAGAAGTTATGAGCCAATCATGCGAGGTATGGACATTCACCCGTCTCTGAGTGAGGTTGTAACTAGGGCTTTTTATTCGCGGCTGTCGCCTGAACACTATCATCATTTCCTTAAACATATCGGGCTTGAGGACTGAAAAATTTCAACATTTTCTTCTTTATACCTGCTTTTTAATGAGGTCAAAAACCCACCGGCTAATGCCTGGAGCAACGTTTCCAGCTCTCCTGTACAGTTCTACTTCAAGCCCCATTTTTTCATAGGCTTCAATTAATTCAGGAATCTGGGATTCGGCTTTAAAGGTGTAAAAATGGATGTACCCGCCTTTTTTCACAAGCTTCGAGACTCTTTCAAGAAAATGGTCCATGCCATAAGGGGTCGGCACAATAGCCCTGTCAAACCCATTTTTAGGAATCTGAAAACTTTCATCTTCAGCTTTCTCAGGATTGAGGCATATGGGCAGATCAGAAAAAATCGTATTTATTAGCTCTTTATTGATTTTCGCGGAACAAACTATATTAAAAACTTTTTCAAAGTCCTCCTGAATAACGGTTATTTGACTTTCAAGCTTGTTAATCCGGATATTTTCCTGTAGGCAGGCGCAGGCATCGGGATTTATCTCTATTGCATAAACCTTTGCTCCTTTTCCCGCAGCTGGAAGAACAAAAGGGCCCACACCTGCAAAAGGAACTATAATGTGTTCCCCTGACTTAATTTTTGAGGCTATTCTTCTTCTCTCCGAGTACAGACGAGGGTTAAAAAAGACTTTTTTGACATCCAACTTATAGATGTAACCGTTTTCCCTGTGAATAGTTTCTGTAGTTTCCCCAAGAAGAAGCTCAAAATCCGCAACTCTGTGTTCTCCTTCGAGTTTACTCACCTTGTTAAGCACAGCTCGCGTATTGCCTCGCATAGAAAACAGCTTTGAGACAATGGCCTTTTTATAAGCCACAAGCTCTGGAGGAATTGAGATTACAGCCACATCACCTATATAATCAAAACGTTTTGGAACTATCGGAAGCAGGGGTTCTTCAACTATTCCTTTCATTGCATCTCGCAAGCTCACTCTCTTTCGAAAACTCATTAAGAATACCTTTGCTTATCAGGTCGTGCCCTTTAGTAATTGACTTGTTTTTATATTCCTGTTTAGTATAATATAGAAACTTTAATGAAGATTTCCATCTTCATTAAGAATTTTTAAGAGCTCGATAATCGAGTATGAAGCCCGGGTAATTCCCATGCTGCGTTTATCAGTATCCGTGCCAGCTACATACAGATTCCGAACAGGAGTTCGAATATCTGCGAATTTCCCGTTAATTGTAACTGCGGCTTTTTCCGGAACCATTATCTGTTCGTGCTGCATATCTATGTACTTTTCAATATTTGGATGGGCACGGAAAATCGTATCGTAGGCTTTTTTTGTCTCCTGATCTTCGCTTTTGTTCTCATCGATCACGAAGGAAAAGCCAACAAGTTGTTTATTTTTTGGAGAAAGCGAAGGGTCATAATTGCTGATAGGCGTTGCCCAATAAGCGAAATCTCTAAACCAAATCTCTGAACCTGTGTAATTGAAATCAGGAAACTCTTTTTCCAGTCCAAGCCAGATGGTCAGGCTTTTGCTATGGACTATACCTTCCAGATTTACCAGGTACTCTTTAGGGAGATTTTGTATAAGTATGGGAAGTTCGGTTGCAAATCCTGTGTAAATAACAACGTCAGAGACGTAAATTTCGTCCGCCTCCACGCCTGAAACCTTTCCGTCCTGTACAAGGATGGATTTAACCTCACATTCCTTTTTGATTTCAACAGTTTCCGGAAGAGAGTAAAGGATAGCGTTAAGTAAGGCTTTTAGGCCCTTTCTGGGATAGCCCTGGGAGTAATTTACATTATTTGTTGCAAGCCTTTCTAAGGATGTAAAGGGCTGGGTAACCCTTGTCATTCTAGCCTGAAGGGAAGCATGAAGATGATATGGAAGAATAGAAGCAAGGATAGATTCTGCAGACGGGGATTTTTTTGACTCCAATCTTCCAATCATCGCATCAAACTGTTCTTGGGTAATGCTGTCCCTGACAAAACTGCTTCCTGACAGGACGCGCTGGGCAGAAGTTTCTTTCATTGACCTGCCAGAGAGGAAAGCTGATATTGTATCCACGAAGTCGTAGGTTTCCTTTGAAAGGCTTTTTGGTAGAAAATCGTACACCGACTGACTGGATAAGTCTATTCCAAATGAGGAAAGGGTAAAGGCTTTTGTCAAGGTTTGCGAGAGTAGTACCCTATCCTTTCTCGGAAGCACATCAAAAGTCACGAAATCTTTCAGGTTGGAAGGGATCTTGACAAGAGCATTTTCAGTTCTGACATAGTAATGCCCATAGTCCTCAAACACAGGCAGAAAATCAAAATAATTATCAATCAGCCTTTTCAGTGGGCCTTCAATAAGATGAGTTATTGCATGTGCTCCTGTATCTACTTGATAACCGTCTACCATGTAACTGTTGCAGTTCCCACCCAGATGCCGTCTTTTCTCGAGAACAAGGACTTTTTTCCCATGCTTTGAAAGCGTCAGCGCCGCTAGAAGCCCGCTTATGCCAGCCCCTACAATAATTACATCGTATTTTTTCATACCCTAAACTACCTCAACTTATTCCAGTGAATCAAGTTATAATTTAATGCAGTTGTGCATTTTATTTTTCTCAACCCACAACAGAATCCCACATAAGGGGAAGGATTAAATAAAATATGTTGAAACTATAAAGAATTATTCTAAGTCTGAAATATCTTCAAAATGATAATACATAATTTTATAATTTACAGGCTTTATATTCGATTCATTGCTTATAATTTGTAAAGTGCAATAAAGAAAAAATAGTATTTATAGTTAGCAGTTGTTATATAAGGAAAACCATTAAAAGTGTGAGTTATTGAAACATATAAGAAAATATAAGCAAAATAATCCCTCAACATTTCCTTAAATAAAGGGGATATATTTGCTTTTTTAGAATTGATCAATAACTAACGGATATAACCGAGAAAAGATAATTACTAACTACCAGAATACCTAAAGATGGTCAATGATGTTCATTTGTTCTACAATGATCCATCTGTATTCTTTGCGTTGTTCCATATTTAACCTCATAGCTTCAAGTTCTCTTTTTTTATTTCAGTCGAGTACCTTACGGCTTACTGCGGGATATGTGCCAGCGAGACTTTGATTCCTTTGAACCAGCTCATCAGGTTCGAAGTTCTTTCAGTATTTTTTTCACATTTGTATCGGTTTTCAAAATATACAGGTAATAAATACCGATAAACACACCAGAAAAGATAACTAGCAGAATTGGGTTTACTTCGGCGATTTTTAGAGCAACAAGGATAATTCCTGCAGGAACAAAAAGAATAAAATTTGAGAATACGATTTTTAGGGCTCTTGAAATCTTTACTCCGGAATAAGACATCATCTTCAGGCAAAGGTAGCCATATACCACAATTCCTGATATTGAAAAAAGAATAAGTGCTATACGTGCGCTTCCGAGCAGACCACCGATAATAAGTGAAAGAAAACGTGTAGTCAGGTTAAAAAAATTATAACGGAAACCAAAATCATACTCTTCAACTACAAGATATATTCCGGTTAGTGGAGATGAGATAAACCAGACAAAAGCCCAAAACCCAAGAATTTGGGTATAAACCCCTGCTTCCGCCCAGGCTTTTCCAAAAATCACAGTAAAAACATCACTTCCTACAATTGTCAGGACTAATATCGGAAACATACCTATTATTACAAGAACTTTAAATACATTTTCAACAAGTGTGGGGAGAGTTCCCCTGGATGAGGCTCTTGATGCCCTCTGGAAAAACACCTGCGAAATCGAACTGCCAATTAAACTCATTGGCATCTGAAGAAGTCGAAATCCAAGGGAATAAAAACCGACGATTGTAGGAGAAAAAAAGGCTGCAAGAAGGAAAGCTGGAAGTTGCCAGGATATCGAATTCATAAGGGCGGAAAATGAATCTACAAGTGGAAATTTTCTGTACTTTTTAAGTACTTCACACATTTTCTTCCAGTTAAGGTTTTTTCTGATAAGGTTTCCATCATCTCTCCAAATCTGCCCTGCAAGTATAAATGTTGCGACAGACTGACCAGTAAGACTACCGGTTATTAGGCCAGTTGGGCTCTTTTTTTCAACTAGTCCTATAATTATCTGTGTTGCAGTAGTCGAAACAGAACTCGAAATTCTTGAAATGGACAATCTTCTGAAAAGTTTGGTCCTTGAATTCCAGCTATTCAAGGCAAGAAATATTCCATTTACAAAAACAAATGGGGGCACAAGCCAGAGGTAATTTCCTATTTGAGGAGAATTTGAGATATTAATTATAGGCTCTTTAAAGAACCACATTATTGTCATGGTTAAGACAGTTACTACACCTATTGCAAGAAAACTCACTCCTAAGAGATTTACGGCATCTTCATCCAATTCAGGCAACATGATGGAGTACTCATATCGCATGCATATTATAACGCTGATAATGCTGACAATAGAACTATATAGAGCCCATACCCCAAAATTTTCAGGCTGGTATAAGCGGGTTAAAACAGGAACTGATAGAATAGTAAGAATTTGAGCAAAGGTTGTCCCACCTGTAAGTGTCAGTACATCAAAAGCAAAGCTTTTCTTCTTGCTATTATCAACTCGTTTCTTTGCTGCATTTACTGTCGTCTCATCCATATCCAGTACCTTAAATTAAGTTTCCTTTTGAGCTGAACTTCAGTTTTTATCTGACAGGTAAATATGATTTACAAAGTTATATTGTTAACGGTGTTATCGGTGTTATTAAAGTGCCTACAAGATTTGAACCCCAGAAAAACACAAAAAAGGAATCATAAATTCTCATAAGCTGTCCTACTTGCACGATTTCAACTCATTTTTGCGCATTTTTCCCAGAATGAATTGAAGAAGAGCAAGTAGCATTAGGAAAGAGATATATTAACAGAAGAGGAATTTTAAGCACTGAAGCTTAGATTTTTAGCGTGGGCTTCGAAAATGGACTGAGATGAGAAAAAACATGAGGTGTATAATATTGATCAGATATGAAGAGACCCTTAAAAAGGCGAATAACCACCATATAGCAGTCTTTCTATTTTGACTCGGATCTAAACCTTCAATCTCTTGTCTCTGAAGAAGAATCTCTAAGCTAAGACCCGGACTCGAACCGGGATAAATGGATCTGCAGTCCACTGCGTAACCCTTCTGCCATCTCAGCACTCTTTTGCAAGTTATTTTGCTTTTTGAGTCTTTAATCTATACCCCAAATCCAGCAAAAATTCACAATCATAGTTCATATTACAATATCGTCAGGGTTTTTTATTAAAAGTAAATGTGGGGTTTTCATTACTATTAAAGAAATATTGTAAATGACACTTTTGTGAATTCCTGTGGATATGGGTTGTATAAGTGATGTCATTCTGTTCGATATGTACTGGAATTTTATATTTAATGTCTGGGTTATGCAAACAATTTTGTGTTTATTATAACAATTGAAGTTTCCATATTTAGCCAATCCAGATTAGAAATTACCAAATCACTCTTATAGCTTTCAAGTTAACAATTTGTTATGCATTTACTAGATTGAACCTTTTTTCAAAGGTAAATATCACCTCGCTGATTTTCTTTTTAAGTATCTCTTAGTTTTCTTTGCATCCTTAGATAACTCTTGAATCGTATCTCCGAATACTCAGGTTGTAGAGTGAAATTGGTCTGCAATTATGTAGCCTTTTGTCATTCTACAAATGTCAATTCACAATTGTGAATTGACAATATACAATACTCATTGTTAGTATTAAAACCCCTTTTTTACGGCAAAAAGTGCCTAAACCACCTTCAAGCAAACTATTAACTCAATCTCAACTTTATTAGAAAGCTCAATTTTCTGAGCAAAATTGAAATACAAAAAGTTTCTCTACTTTACCAGTGCAAAAAACTTTATTCAAAGGTCGAAATAGCAAATAAAAAATATATAATAACTCCTCAATTTTGAGAGGAAGAGAATACCATCATTTTACAAGATTAATATTAAAAATACAGGTCGAAAAAGAGGAAAATAGGAAATAAATTGTGAGTTGATAAGGTTTCCACACTATGTTCTCCTTCAAGAAACCTCCTTTCTTAATCAGATCACCGTGTCACCTTTTGAGAGTTAGTAACGTTCCTGAAAGTTTTGGCATCATATGTAGAATAATTTGTATCATCCGAAATATTCATGGAAGTATTATCAAAACCACTGCAGCAATCAGCAAAAGGCAGAGTATAGAAATCCTGTAATTTCCTCGAATCCGATGAGCTAGCGGGTTTTAGTAGCATTGAAAAGATGACTGCAAGCACAAAAATAGCACACAGACACCCGATAAGCAGATGTTTTTTGTCCATAAGTTCCTCAGTAATATTCTCGGGTGGTATATCAAAACAAAACCAACAGTTATTTTAAACTTGATACGAAAAATCAGTGTCAGTAAACTGAAGAGTATTAATACTCTTCATGATTACGACTATAGATTCATTCATTTTTAGATATTTCTTGTAGACAATGCTTCCTCTGAATTTACCTGATGATTACTATTACTCATTCATTTTCTTATATTCCAATAGCAGATTCTGGTAAAACTTATCATTCGGGTTTTCCTTGATCAACTCGTAAAGTGCCTGCTTGTATACTTCACTATCTATATGGTCTTCAACCTTGACATTTGTATTAATGTACCCGCTGTCCTTCATTTGCTGATAATATTCCACCACACCTTTTTTATTGGGGTCAGGTGATGCATAGAAATAATTATTCCAGGTTGATTTGCGGATTGTATCTTTGTCGACAGTGACATATTTCTGAATGTCATCAACGGATTTATTTTGATCTTCGCTGAAAAACTTGTATGCCTTGATCAATCCTTTCTCAAACTTCACATAAGTATCTCTGTCCTTATTCAAGGTCTCAGTCTTCAGCACAATCCGGCAGCATGGGTGGTTATCATAGTATTGATATGAATATGAAGCTATAGCCAGTCCCTGTTTTTGTGCGAGTATCTCATATGGAATCCATACTATTCCACCATCGGCTTTTCCACTTTCAACTGCCTCAAGTATTGCGGCAGGTGAACTTAATTCTTGAAAAGTTACATCCTTTTTCCAGTCTACACCTGCCCTTGATAGTGCAGCCCGGTAGACAGTGTCTCCGCTGGACATCGCAATTGTCGCAATTTTTTTACCTTTCCAGTTTTTAAGATCTGAAAGTTCCTTTGAGTTCTCAGGCTTTGCCACTACAAGCTGACCCTCACTCATCAAGCCGCCTATTATCGTAATAGCTGCTCCCTTTGCAATAAAAGTAGCAGGAGCACCCGTGCCAGCTCCCACTGTATAGATTTTGTTACCAAACAATGCATTATAGGCATCTGGACCTTTTGCGAACTGGTAAAGTTCCACATTTAATCCTTCTTTAGTCCAGAAACCTTCTTCCTTTGCTATAAAGATAAGCGCGCCCCCATTTGAGGGCAGATATCCGTGTCTGATAGTCTTGAACTCGGAGGCTGAGTTATTAACACTCTGTTCTGTAGGGGCTGAGGTATTCACCTGCGAACCGTCTGAATTCGAAGAGCCTCCCTGGTTCTGCAGGGTTACACAACCACCTGCAAACACAATTAAAACAATAAACATCCCAAATAAGTATTTTTTATCCATAATTCCTCCATCGATGGTTTTTAGATAGTGCCAAAAAACTACATCGGAGGCTTAATAATGATAATAAGGAATTTATATATCCATTTTTGAGTAAAAATTGCCTCAATCTTCATATAAATCGTTTTATTTCGGCAAAAATGTCTTAATTTTGTTTATCTTTTCCTATATACTGATTTCTCGACAATGAAGCGAAAATTCTGTAAATTCGAATCCGCATCTCTGGATCTGCATCTTTGA
>DASXVB010000132.1:0-6373 GCA_036504475.1 Methanosarcina sp. | reverse complement strand
TTTGGGCAACTTGATTTTCAGGTGTTGCATGTTTCCCAATACCTTGAGCTTCTTCTAAGAGAAGGTAAACTTACTCCTGAAATTGTTCTAAAACATAAGGTCTTTTATCATGATCCCTGTCATCTAACCAGGGCGATGGGGGTGTATCAAGAAGCAAGAGATGTACTTGAGAACATCAAGGGTACTGAACTTGCCAATAAATCCCCCAAAAATTCAGCATGTTGTGGCTTTGGAGGCGGGGTAAGGGTCAATTACCCATCTGAATCTCTTGATGTGGCTTCAGACCGTTATAGGGCTGCTGAAAAGCTGGGCTGTGATATAATTATCACAAACTGTGGAGGCTGCATGCAGAATCTTATTGAAGCTGGGAAGGATGAAAATATAGAAATTTTTGACCTTGCAGAATACCTTTCCCTTGCCTGTGGAATAAAAATCGAGAGGCAAGATTCCAGAATGATTGAACTCGTTAACAGAGCTTACAGGCTTTGCATTTTAGGATACGAGAAATCCGAAGGCTTATAATCTTACTTCGGAATCCACATTTTTTAGTTCTTTATCTCTTTTTGATTTTCTTTTCTTTTTAATGTTCGGAGAACTTTCTGAACTAGGAGAAAGATGACGATATATATCTTCCCTTATATTCTTAGTTTTTCAATCGGGCAGCATATAAACATTGAAAAAAAACAGAACACAAGATATCTAAAGGATAGATTTTTAAATTTATTTTTCAGGATATCTATAAAAATCAAAATAATTCAGACAATTAACAAAAACAGATTTTCTATATGTAGCAAACTATAAATAATAGTACATAATACAACGGTTACCTACTTCTTATACTATAAAGAAGAAATGGAAAAGCAAGGAAAAAGTGAGACCGATAGCAATCTATGGAAAAGATGGCATTGGAAAATCCATTACCATGCAGAAATCTGGCTGCAGTCCTTGCAACCATGACCGATCATATTTTGTTTGTAAGATGTCCGGATAGCAGACTTCACCAAAATACTGCTTGACGGTCGAACCAAAAGAAACTTTATAAAAATCCATTTTGAATATTTAATATTTATATTTTTTGCTAATCCAATTTTATTTTCTTCCTCAAAATATATGTAAAACAAGATCTACCGAAAACTATATATTCAACCCCTAAATTCACTTTAGAATTTTTGAAAAAATATATATACAAGAAAAGTGAACTTAGTTACTAGAGACATCTAAAGACGAGTTATCAGACGGGATTAAAATGGCACTAAAAACACCCCATCTGCTAAAACACTCATGAACCCCAGTCAACGTAATCATGAATACTTCATGGTTTCATTGTCTCGCTTGTGGTAATCATGGTTTCCCACCCATGATGATTGTGAGTTTCTTCTATGCATTTCATGATTTCTTTAGAAGCATGAGCTTGCAGCTTGAATGTTCACGAATAATCGTGATTATCAGGGAAAGACGTCTCTGTATTCAAAAATTAAAACGGAGGATGCAACATTAGCAAAGAAGAATTGCTTCAGGAACTTGCAGATGCTATAATATCCTGCAAGAAGGACGCAGTACTCACTGCTGTTGAAAAAGCTAAAGGAGAAATAGAGCCTTCTGAAATAATTGAAAAAGGACTTGCAGCCGGAATGAATGAAGTGGGTGTCCGTTTTGAAAGGGGCAAACTTTTCCTTCCACACGTAATGATGGCTGCCGATGCGATGACCGCAGGAGTAGCAGCTCTTAAGGATCTTATGCCTGAAGGGGCTTCTAGCTCAAAGCTCGGTGTTATTGTGAACGGTACCGTAGAAGGTGACGTCCATGATATTGGAAAAGCAATCGTGTCCACAATGCTCCAATCTTCTGGTTTTGAAGTGTACGATATTGGTCGTGATGTTCCAATAAAGAATTTCATAGAAAAGGCAAAGGAAGTAAACGCTGATATGATTGGAATTTCCGCCCTTATGACCACAACTCTTCAGGGCCAGAGAGATGTCATTGAACTTCTCAAAGAAGAAGGCATGAGAGATAGAGTAAAAGTTATGGTAGGCGGTGCACCTGCAACCCAGGCGTGGGCTGACAAGATAGGTGCAGATTGCTATGCTGAAAATGCAAGTGAGGCTGTCGTAAAGGCAAAAGAGCTGCTCGCTTAAATTGTTCTTATTTGGAGGCTAAAAAAATGGCAAAAAATAATGCAGTTGCAGGATTTAATGCACTTAATGGCGTAGAATTAAACCTTTTTACTACTGATGAACTTAAAGCAATTCACTATGCAACCATGGACGTTCTGATGAACCCTGGAGTTCAGGTCTCTGATCCTGAAGCAAGGCAGATCTTCAAGGAAAATGGTTGTGAAGTCGATGAAAAAACCAACGTTGTAAAGATCCCTGAATATCTTGTAAGAAAAGCTCTTCAGCTCGCACCCTCTAGATTTGTCCTATGGGGCCGCGACAAAAAATTCAACACTGTCCAAGAATGCGGTGGCAAAGTTCACTGGACCTGCTTTGGTACTGGCGTTAAGATGTGTAAGTACCAGGATGGAAAGTACGTAACTGTTGACTCCGTTGAACAGGATATTGCAGACATCGCAAAACTCTGTGACTGGGCAGAAAACATTGACTACTTCTCTCTACCAGTTTCTGCAAGGGATATTGCAGGTCAGGGTGCCCAGGATGTTCACGAGACTCTCACCCCAATTGCAAGCACCGCAAAGCACTACCACCACATTGACCCTGTAGGCGAAAATGTCGAGTACTACCGGGACATTGTAAATGCCTACTACGGCGGCGACGAAGAAGAAGCAAGAAAGAAGCCAATCTTCTCTATGCTCCTTTGCCCGACCAGCCCTCTAGAACTCAGTGTCAATGCCTGTCAGGTCATCATTAAAGGTGCCCGCTTCGGAATGCCAGTTAATGTTCTGAGTATGGCAATGTCAGGCGGATCTTCTCCTGTTTACCTTGCAGGAACCCTCGTAACTCACAATGCCGAGGTCCTTTCCGGAATTGTCCTTGCCCAACTTACAGTCCCTGGAAGTAAGGTCTGGTATGGAAGTTCCACAACCACTTTCGACCTGAAGAAAGGCACTGCGCCTGTTGGATCTCCTGAACTCGGTCTTATCAGTGCTGCAGTCGCAAAGCTTGCCCAGTTCTATGGCCTTCCCTCCTATGTAGCAGGTTCCTAGTCTGATGCCAAGGTCCCGGACAACCAGGCAGGCCACGAAAAAACCATGACCACTCTCCTACCTGCCCTTGCTGGTGCCAACACCATCTATGGAGCCGGGATGCTTGAGCTTGGAATGACATTCTCAATGGAACAGCTCGTCATTGACAATGATATCTTCAGCATGGTCAAGAAAGCTATGCAGGGAATTCCTGTATCTGAAGAAACCCTCGCAGTTGAATCCATCCAGAAAGTAGGTATCGGAAACAACTTCCTTGCCCTGAAACAGACCAGGCAGCTTGTAGACTATCCTTCTAACCCCATGCTTATCGACAGGCACATGTTTGGAGATTGGGCAGCTGCAGGCTCAAAAGATCTTGCAGCAGTTGCACACGAGAAGGTTTTAGATGTTCTTAAAAACCACCAGGTAAAGCCCATCGATGCAGACATTCTCAAAGACATGAAAGCCGTAGTGGACAGGGCTGACAAAGCCTTCAGAGGCATGTAATTACAATATTCAGATATTCAGGAGATCTAAAAATGGCAAACAAAGAAGAAATCATTGCAAAAGCAAAAGAAGCAATTACCGAATTTGATGAAGAAATTGCAGAAGAAGTCGCAGAAGAGGCCCTTGCTGCAGGGATTGACCCTGTAGAACTCATTGAGAAAGGCTTTACTGCAGGCATGGAAGAAGTCGGAGAAAAATTCGGTCAGGGTGAACTTTTCCTGCCCCACGTGCTTGCAGCCGCTGAGGCAATGAATGCCGGTATAAAAGTTATCACTCCGGAAATGGAAAAGCGCCATTCTCAGACCAAGAGTCTTGGAACCGTTGTTCTTGGAACTATTGAAGGAGACATCCACTCCATTGGAAAGGACATCTTGGCTTCCATGCTTAACATTGCAGGTTTCAAAGTTGTGGACCTTGGAAGAGACGTCCCAATCAAGACTTTTGTTGAAAAAGCAAAAGAAGTAAAACCCCAGGTAATCGCATCATCAGCCCTTATGACCACAACAATGGTCAACCAGATCCAGATCGAAGAACAGCTGAAAGAAGCAGGTGTTCGCGACCAGGTAAAAACTATGGTCGGTGGCGCTCCTGTAACCCAGGACTGGGCAGACAAGATCGGTGCAGATATCTATGGTGAAAGTGCCAACGATGCCGTAGCCAAGGTAAAAGCAGCTCTGGCAGTCTAAAATAGTACAGTCTTAGCAAACGGTTTAACCTGTAGAAAGTGTGTTCTTCGGAATGCAATTTCTACCACCATTTATTTTGTGCAGTTTTGTATCTGTATGTGTACATATAGATAGAATAGCTACTGCAGGTCATACCACTCACGGGAATATTACGAAAAAAAACATATTGCTACAAAACGGATGCTATTACAAAATAGCTAAAAACGGCTATTAACAATTAAGCGGCTGAATCAATTGTAAAAGTGGCAACTTAGGTGCAATTTGAAAAGCAGCTAAAAAATGGCAATTAAAAAGAAGTTTGAAAATATTCCTGGAGATCGGAAACCCGCAAAAAGAGCTTGTGAGCTGCACTTTCAGGCTGTGGAATAGGGACTGGGAGACCCCCGCCCTGAGGGAGTTCCACTGTATTCTGAAAAATGGAGGGAACTTTTGTGGATTTAAAGACTTTAAAAAAACAGGAGAATAAAAGAAAAATCAGTAAAGGGTATATGTGGGCCCTTTTCTGTGCTGTTTTCTGGGGTATCTGGTATCTACCAGGAACCGTTGTCTGGGTGCTTAATCCGTTCGATGAAATGAGCAGTGCTATTGCTAAAACAAGTGGAGATGGCGTATCTCTTGTTGTAACTGCCGTACTAATTACTGCCTTTAATGCCTTAGCTGTCATGCTGGCACTTATGATCTGGAACGGGGTACTTGGAAAATACGGAGAACTCGGAAGAACTCTTAAGGAATTCCACCCTTGTTCAAAGTGGTTCTTCCTTGCTTCAATCTTCGGTGGTCCGATGGCAATTCTTGGTTCTTTCATTGCTATGGGCTTTATCGGAGGAGCGTTTTCAGCCGTTGCGGGTCTTCTTTACCCTGTTGTGGGTTCGATTCTTGCTTACTACTGGTATGGAGAAAAGATTTCAAAGAGGGCAGCGATCGGTATTGGAGTCATCGTTCTTGGAGGTATTTCGATCTATGGTGGCGGACTTTTTACTGAACTTTCGTCAGGCAACGTCCCCTGGATAGGATATCTCGGAGGGTTAATGGCTGCCGCAGGCTGGGGTATTGAAGGTGCAATTGCAGGCAAAGGGCTTGACATTGCAGAACCGGATGCCGGATTAACTCTTCGCTTCCTTGGCGAGAACATTATCTGGTGGATTATCATTATACCGATTCTTGCAATTGTCGGTTTTCCGATGTATTCGTTTGCACTTAAGGCATTCGAACCTCTGACTTTACTGATCCTGGTTTTTGCAGGAATTACTTTTGGTTTCTGCTATGTTACCTGGTACAAATCGTTCCCGCTTATCGGGGTTGGAAGAGGTCAGGGCATAGGGAATCTCTATGGGTTCTGCGCAGTTATATTCATATTCCTCTTCTTTGGAGATGTTCCGGATTGGACTATTCTTATAGGCGGTTTGCTCTGTATCGCTGGGAGTTTCATCATGTTTACTGAAGATACAAGTGAACTTGAAACTCTGAGAGGTGAGTAAAATGAGTGGAAAACGTCCTATCAAGTTCAGGGTCTTGGAACTTTTCCTGGATGGGAAGGAATACTGGAATTATGAAATCGTTTCGAAAATCCAAGAAGAGTACGGCATGAGAAATGATTTCCAGAGAGACAGCATCAACTTTGACATTCTCGAACTGGCGTCTGGAGGAATGCTGAAGGATGTGGAGCAGAAAGTCGACGAAGAGGGAATCTACAAAAAAGGTTTTCTACTTCACAAGTACATGATAACAGATTTTGGCAGAGTTCGAGGTTCTGATGCTTGCCTTAGAGGTATATAATTTCAAAGAGGGAATAGTATGACACAAACAGCAGTGGCTATGGAAGCCTATAATGCTTACTGGGCAAAGTCCTTCATACCGGACGCCAAAATCATGTGGATGGTTTTTATCCTGATTTTGGCGATAATAGCCCTCTGGCAGGCCAGAACTTTTGTATCCAAGTTCTAAACCCCAAAATACAGTTTCTTAACTCGCATTAATAAAAGGTAAAAATGAGAGGTGACAAAAAAATGGCAACTGAATACGCTTTGCGTATGGGAGA
>DASXVB010000131.1:0-10244 GCA_036504475.1 Methanosarcina sp. | reverse complement strand
ACCGGCCAAAAGGTGTATCCTTCAGCTCTTCAACAGAATACCCTGGATGTTTGGCACAAGGTCCTGAAGAAAAACAAGGATTTTTAGGAACTCGTGTTGGTTTCATTTTATCTTTTCCTTTTTTGGTACTGTTAAGTCTTCGGGGGATAAGAAATTTTCCAGCTACAGGCGAACATACAATTATAGCCATTCCCCGAAGACTTAACAGTACCTTACCATATACGGTTCCGTTGCAAAAAAATTATTAAAGGATTTATTGAGAGCCTATCCCAAAAGTCATTTAATTCTTAATTATCAAGAATTTTCAGGATTGTTTTTATGATAAGGAACTTGATTCATTATTCGGAATACAGGATTCAGAGAAGCAATTTAGTGTTTTGGGATAGACTCTGAAATAAGTAGAAATTTAAGAGTATACATTATGCCAGTAAATGCCTTTAAATGGAAACACTTTGCAGGAGAAATCATCTTATTAAATGTAAGATGGTACTCAGCATAATTCTAGCTCGTTGGAAAACTAGTTGAATGGTATACTATTTATAATATATGAACAGTAATAAAATTATTTATTAGTCACTGAGTTTTGGCGTTATCATTGTTGGGGTATTGGAGTTGTGACCGAGAGAGATTCCTCTGCAATCGATGAAAAATTGATAGTAAACTGAGAAAAGAGTAAGATAAACTAAGCCTGACTCTTTTGATCAGCCTCACAAAGAAAGATTCAGCTCAGATACGACTAACTTTTTAGAGGGTATATAATGACACTTACTGAAAGAATCAATTCTTTTAAAACAAAATTGAATCCCTCAAAATTTATGGATTCGCTAGAAAAAAAGGCGAGTTTCTATAACGAATCCGAGAATAATTCAGAGGAAGATAATTCAGGAGATAATTTCAAAAGTAATCCATACTATAATTCAGAAGAAGACTTTACTAAAAGTTCTAATGGAGTAAGGATCTCCAAAAACGAAGACGATCCTCTTATCAAACTGACCGATGTGTGGAAAATTTACCCGATGGGAGAGATTGAGTTTGCAGCTCTTAAAGAAATAACCCTGAAAATCTATGAGGGGGAGTTTCTTGTTGTTCTCGGGCCCAGCGGGAGCGGAAAAAGCACGCTTATGAACCTGTTGGGCTGCCTGGATTTGCCCTCAAAAGGTACAGTTTGCCTAGATTCAAAAGATATCTCAGAACTTAACGAGTCTGAGCTTGCTAAGATCAGGGGACAGATGATAGGATTCGTCTTCCAGAACTTTAACCTTATTCCAACCTTGAACACCTATGAAAACGTACTCTTACCTATGGAATTTCAGGAAGAAGATTCACAGAAAGCCCGAAAAAAAGCTGCATACCTGCTTGAGATAGTAGGACTTTCGGACAAGAAACAAAACTTGCCTTCTCAACTCTCAGGGGGACAGAAACAGAGAGTTGCAATAGCCCATTCCCTTGCTGTGAATCCGCCTATAATCCTAGCGGATGAACCTACAGGAAACCTGGATACCAGGACTGGGAACTACATTCTGGATTTCTTGAACGATCTGCACGAAAGAGAAGGAAAGACAATCATTATTGTAACTCATGATCTGGATATTGTAGAATACGCTACAAAAGTTGTGTACATTAGAGATGGCGAGATAGAAAAAATCGAAAAACGAACGAAAATCGAATCTGAGGGGTTAAAATGAAAAAGTTATCTTTACTAACATTTTTACTGCTGTTTTCAATGTTCCTGTGCCTCGGGGTCGGAATAGCATTCGGTGCGTCAAATGGGAATATAAATTCTGCAGATCTGCAGGTAAGTGTAACTAATCAAAACCCTGACACTGCTAGGCCTGGAGAACCTGTCGAACTTACTCTCAGCGTGCAGGACGTAGGAAACAGTGACCTCAAAAATATTGCTGTTAAAGTCAATCCTGAGTATCCTTTCAGTCAGATTTCTGGAGAAGCACTCGAAAAGGATATCTCTTATCTAAATGCACGGCAGGATAATGATGAGGCTGGGATCCTGAAATTCAAACTTATGACCGATGCCAACGCTTCAGAAGGTACGTATAATATGGATATTACCACTACTTATAAAAGTGGATCAGGATCTTCAGCAACTATTTACACTACTACAAAAACAATTCAGGTTCAAGTCCAGGGTAAAGAATATGCTCAGGTTGTGACTGTGAGCAAGGCTGATATCGACATCGCAAAAGAAGAACCCCTGGAGTTTATTGTTACAAATACAGGAACTTCTCCCTTGAAAAACCTAGTTTTCTCCTGGACTGATCCTAAAGGCGTGATTTTGCCTGTATACTCAGATAACACAAAACATATCAAGTATCTGGGAGCAGGGCAATCAGTAAAAGTTGATTATATGGTAATGGCAGACGTAAATGCCAATCCAGGACTCTACCCCTTGAATGTAAACCTTTCATACGAAGACTATCAATCCAGCGCAAAAAGCATTAAGACAACAGCAGGACTTTTTGTAGGAGGAGCAACTGACTTTGATGTTTCCTTCTCGGAAAGCTCAGCAGGAGAGACTTCCCTCTCAATTGCAAATGTTGGCAACAATATAGCATATGCTGTGAAAGTATCAGTTCCGAAGCAGGATGGGTACAAGGTATCAGGAAGTTCGTCAACAATTGTAGGAAATCTGGAGAAAGGAGACTACACAATCGCTTCTTTTAATGTCACAAACACTCGGGCTGAAAATGAAAATCCAGGAACAGCACCTGATACCACAAATAAAAGATATGCAGCAGGAGACAATGCAAGTTCATCTTCAATGAATTCAAATCCATTAAAAGTCCAGATTGAATATACAGATGCAAAAGGAGAAAGAATAACAGTTGACAAAGATGTAGCAGTCCAGATGTCTGGATATACAGGATTTGGCACTGGAGGCATGTCAGGGGCACGAGGTAACAGAAGTAGTGGTCTCAGTTCAAGTCTGCCATACATTTTGGGAATAGTGATTGTAGGCGCAGGGATCTTCCTATATCGCAGACGAAAACAGGAAGCTAAAAAAGCTGAAGGTAAAACATCCTCAACTGACTCCAGTTTAGGAATTCCGAAGTATTAAAAGGAAAAAACTGGAGGGATGCTCAATTAAAAATGCAACTTATTTGAAATTAGCCCTGAATATGCTCGTGCACAGCAAACTTAGAAGCTGGCTTACTATCATAGGAATCGTAATAGGAGTTGGCGCAGTAGTCGGGATAGTCTCTCTGGGGGATGCCATGCAGGCACAGGTACAGAGCAGGCTTTCCACTTTAGATTTAGCACATATCACTATATCGCCAGGATACTCAAGAGCTTCAGATAGGGGGTTTGGAGGTGGCGGATTTGGGAGAAGAGCTACTACAACTGATGTTCAGTTGACAGACAAAGATATTGATGCTCTTCGTGGTATACCAGAGATAAAATATATTGCTGGTCAGATTTCTGGTAGAGTAAATATAAGCTACAACTCAGAGAGTGCTTCTCTTTCCGTTACTGGAGTAGATCCACAAGTTTGGAAGTACATGAACACTATTACTCTAGGTTCGGGGAGGTTACTCGAACCAGCAGATAATTATGTTGCAGTTATTGGAAGCGGAGTAGCTACTGGAATCTACAAAAAAGACATTGGAATTAACCAGATTATAAATGTTGGTGGAAAGTCCATAAGAGTCGTTGGAATTCTGGCATCGCAGGGTGGAGGTGAAGACAATCAAATATATATGCCCATAAATGCCGCAGTAAACGTGATTACAGATGCGCAAAAAAATGTGTATGATTCCATTCAAATAGAGGCTCAGAGTCCGGCTGTTGTAGATGCTGCAGACACGGCAATTGTAAAAAAGCTCTTGATCTCTAGGCATGATAATAAAGAAAGTGATCAAGATTTTACTGTAACTACCACAGAATCGATGGCTAGCACTGTTACCAGTATGATTGATTCAATGACTCTCTTTTTGGGAGCAATTGCTGCGGTATCACTGATTGTAGGAGCTGTGGGAATTGCAAACACCATGTTTACTTCTGTCCTTGAAAAGACGAAGGAAATCGGGACAATGAAGGCTATAGGGGCGAAAAATAGAGATATACTCATGATTTTCCTGTTTAATTCCGCAATGGTAGGTTTTGTTGGCGGTGTCTTTGGAGTTATTCTAGGAGCTCTTCTTTCGGCTCTCTTCCCAATGATCGGCGTGACAATGATGAGGGGAGGAGGTGGGACAAGCATATCGCTTTCTCCTAGCCTGATGGTTTATGGACTAACTCTTGCTGTGATTATCGGTGTGATATCAGGAGTGGTTCCTGCATACAGGGCTTCAAAACTTAAACCTGTGGATGCTTTGAGATATGAGTGAAAAAAAAGAAAGGGAATAATCCCTTCCTTAATTTATAGCCTTTAGAATCGGTTGAATGAGGAAAAAATCGGAATGATTTGACAGTTCGTCCAAAAAAACAATCTATGCTTATCGTGAAATGGAATGGAGTTTTGTGGTATATAACTATCAAGTAATTCGAAGAAGTTTCGTGATTTTTAATATGAATTTAAATTTAAATTTTTAACAGATGTGTTTGAATGCGGATTTGAGGAATATACAAGGATAGATCAAGAAGAAATTGACCAGGAAGCCATCAACAAAATAGTAAGCGTTCCGTTGCAAAAAAAGGGCAGTATTGCAGATTTGCTGTAAATTCAAAATTTTTAATTTATCCTTGACGCTTCTCACATCCGTAATTCCCTTCTCGCAGGTCACCGCACAGGCTGCGCCAACTTAAAGCCGACGGTCTTGCGGACACGTCAGCATTAAGAGGCGCTCCCAGACGGCAGAATGCGAGAGGGAAAGGCGAAAGGAGAAAATGACAGATCGAAAGGGGTTATGAGGTTGAGCGCGTTGTTATACGCATGGTTCCAGAAAATGAACCACTGCTTGATCGCCTCGTAGAACATGTTGCACTAGTTGGCATAATCGCAATCATATGCGCTTTCATTTGGTATTGCATGGCACGCCTTGCTCCCATATGAAAGACAAAGCGTTACAGATTAGGTTCCGTTGCAAAAAATCTCAGAATAAGCATGTAAATATATGGATAATGAACAAAAGTTAAAATATTCGAGAAAATGTATCAATATTATAGAACTATTCCAAATAATTGATTAACGTTCGTGTCCAGAGACCTTCCACAGTAAATTTGATTTAAATCTTCTGACATAATCCAGTGGAAATATGGAATTCCTCGGGAGTTTCATTGAGTGCTACTGCAGGAGATCTGTGGACATGAACTCTAGCATATTTTTTTCTCATATAAACTCATGATTTCTCCTTGAACCATTATTTCCCCAACATTGGAAAAGCCATATGTTTCATAATATTTACATAGTTTTGTCACGTGCTTTCCACAATCCAGTCGGAGGTAATCTTTCCCCTGCTGTCGACAATAGTCCTCAATCAGTTCTAAAGCACGCTCACCAATACGTTGCCCGGCTAAGTGGCGTGCTGTTGTGAACGAATGAACATAGCCTGAGGTCTCTTCTCTATTTCCCCAGAAAAGTTCATCTGTCCATTGTAATCGGAAACATCCAATGGCTTCATTTGCCTGGCAGATCACATAGAATTCTTTGTTTTTAAATCCTTCCTTAATCCAGTTAACAAACTCAGCTGGAGGGTTAAGCCAGCTCTACCAGTAGTCGATTTGTTTTTCTCTCAGCCAGAGTGCAGCATCTTTCAAAAATTGTAGGACTAAAGTAAACTCATCCTGATACATAGATCGGAAATACAAGTTTTCACACCACGGATATTCATTCAAAATATAATTTAAATAATCCTTTCGGATAAGAACGACAAATATGATGGAAAGAATTAACAAAGAGATTAAAAGAAGAAGTAAGGTAGTAGGGGCATTCCCATATAGGGAGTCAGTATTGAGGCTAGCAGTATCAATTCTGATTGATATTAATAAGGAATGGATTACAGGAAACAGGTATATAGTAATGGAGCAGTAATCAAAAAAGAAGAGGAAAGGGTATAGAGGAAATTTTACAGAAATTAAGGCGTACTGCCATCTTTCTCATCTTATAAGCTTTTTTTCAACGAAAAAAAGAAAAGAATATAACTCACGAAGTCAAAAAGCAAATAGGGCTTGCAGCCAAGTACCGCATTGGAATTCATTCCACAACACCAGCTTGCAAGCCCTTCCTCGAGTATTCTATTTTCGTTTTAGGAAAAGTCTTTACTTATTGATTTTAGTTAGATATCTAACTAGGTCTACTAGGATTCTGATCCGATTAAGAGAGACTCATGAATCTTTCTTAATTTTGGAGTAGCAGTCACGAATGCGGAAAGTTATCCTGATTGAATTTTTCCATGTTCTATTGGAGAGAAGGCTATAAACCTTTGAATTAAGGCTCAGGAGCCCGGAAAGCAAAGATATTTCACAGAGATGAACTATAGACAAGCTTTTAAAAAGGCTCAATAAGAGGAAATTACCTATTATGTAGGCAAGACTATCAGAAGTAACTAATACAAACTACAAAAAATATTTTATAAATTTATTACCATTATTAAAATCATGACGGAAAATGGGTCTAAGTGTCATGAAAAAACTGAGCATGAACACCCCGACTTTCTCGCTTTAGCGTTACTAGCAATAATTTTTTTGTTTGCAGCCAGATACATCATTTATCCCTATATTGTTGTTCGTTATATTATTCCCTATATCACTTCGGCTTTATCCTAATTTCCTCCATAAATCAAATAGAGTTCACAAGAGAATTCTGAATCCAGATAACTAACCAAAAGTAGACAAAAAAGGCACAACAGGCCAATAAATTTTCTGATCATGTGTTATCTAAAGTTGATAGAATCTTGAAATAAAGGTGCTTTCAAAAAGCCATTAACAATGTAATAAAGAGTAAATAGTTTCTCGGTTTTATATTATCACATGGAAATCGAAATAATTGCAGGAATTGTAGGTTTCTGTATACTTCTTATAATCGTAGGTAGTGTTGGACTAAAAATGATAAAAGAAAGAAAGGAGAAGCACGATAAATATTTTTAATAAAATCTTTCACCTTTGCTGAATGCCAAATAGAAAAAAACGCCAAATCAAATTGATTTTTTCTTACTCTGTATTTGTGAGCTCAATTGCTAAATTATTTCTTTTTCTCATCAGTCTCAATCTGAAGCTTTATAAAATTCGCTAATCCTATCTTATGAGCATTGCACTGATGCAAATCTGAGATGAAAGTCTTTCCTTCTATCCAAAATACATGATCTTTGGACGCAAGAATATAGCGTGCTGCAGATACAAGCTTTTTTATTGAAGGATTGGCAATCTTAAGCTTGTTTCCTGAATAAAGTTTCCTGCAATAGTAGAATGGAGTTATTATCATATTAGTGCTCATTTTGTAAAAGACATCTGTAAAAGACATTCTTTTATAACTAACTTTCTTTTTGTGGTTTGTTTTTATTCTCAGGACTCAACCTTTGGAACTTAAAATTTTGTTGAGTGTAGCAAATCCAATAACTTTAAGGGAAAATTACTGCTTTTTTTCGTTGTTCCAAAGTTATTTATCGTATTCCTCGATTTCATTATAATCAATATCTGCAGACATGTTTTGATGGGCTGAATAGCTACTTGAGACAGCCTGTTTAGCTTTTTGTTTAGATAAAAAGATTAAAGCCACAATACAAATAAGCAACACTGCTGATGCTGAGTAGCGACTTAACGCTAATCCACCTGAACTAATTGGTTTGTCCAGAAAATCACCAACTGCTGCCCCAAGCGGCCGCGTAAGAATGAACGCTGCCCAGAAAAGTGCAGTGGGGGATATTTTGGTCCAGAAGTATGCTGCTGCAATAAATAATAACACAATAACAAATACTATAGCAGCCCCGGAATAGCCTAAGCCCATCGAATCAGCAGTCCAATCTCCAAGGGCTGTGCCTAAGGTTTGAGAGAACATGATCGTTCCCCAAAAGAACATCTCTGTTTTCCGAGAATTAATGGTATCTATAGAAACAGATCCCATGGTTTGCTTCCAAATAAATAGTGATCCAATGAGAAGCACAAAAAGTATAGTGGATCCACCTGTATATCCGATCCCTATAGATCTGGTACAAAAATCAGCTAATGTTGTGCCCAATGTCGTTGTGGCAACGATAGTTATCCAATATATATACGGATTAAGCTTCTTTTCGTGTATTTGTTTGATAACCATGACGACAAAAAACAAAGTAAAGATCATTGTGCCGGTAAGATAGCCAAGATTCATAGACATGGTAACAGCGTCTCCGCCAGTTTCACCAAGTGTGGTGGCAAATACCTTGATGATCCAGAACATAAGTGTTATTTCCGGGACCTTGCGGATTATTTCACTTGTATTGAATTCATTGGATTGAATATTTGTCATTACATTCTCCTTGTTATGATTCACCATATTCCTTTTAAAAAAAAATGTTAGTTTAAAGCAAATTATGAGTTATTGATTCATTTCGAGCCTATTCCACAACCAACTTTTACTTTGGCATCAATCAAAGTTTCAGTATCATTTTTATGATGAGAAACTTGATTTGTCATTTAGGATTTAGAACCCTGATGTTCTGTTTGGGCTTTAGGATAGACTCTTTAACTAAATTTGTACCTTCATAGATCTGACAAAACTATACTTTGAAGAAAATTGTTGTTGTAGCTCTCTAAGTTGGCAATCAAAATTCTATCTTTTTATTTATAAATATAATTGTGGAAATAAAACTTCATAAGAGTTTTCTTTCAAAAAAAAGGTTTAGAGAATATTTAATTTATTATCTAAGCATTAATAAGTCATTAAAATTCTGTTCTTTATATATAGAACATTTAATTTCTTATCTAAGCTCAAATAAGGTATTAAAATTGGTACTGTCAAGTCTACGGAAGCTAGACATTTTTTAGGTTCAACAGTAGCTGGAAAAATTTCTCAGTTCCCGTCAACTTAACAGAATCCTATTTACTATTCTGTCAAGTCTTCGGTTGATAGAACAAAATGGGTGGTTCCGTTGCAAAAATTTTCTTCTCGCACTTCGAGGCCATAATTGGTACCTTTATGTACCATTTTTCTGGGTGATGAGAATGATGAGCTATCCTAATTGTAAAGGTTTTCACCGGTTTTTTAAAATAGCCAGATTTTTTGCAACGGAACCTAAAAAACTATCTGCAAAAGATGTAAAAAAAGAATTGAAGAAAGAAGAGTTAGGAAAACCCTTCAATCAGAAAATTTACTTGTTCCTCCTGACGAGGTAGACAACTGAAAGGAGTCCGGCAAGTCCAGGGATAACTCCGAATCCTGGGGATTTTTTCGTAGTTGTGGTTGTGTTGTTCGTTGCAGTTGGGGTAGCCCCTGAAGAGGAAGGTGTCTGTGTCTCTGCAGGAGTGGCGCTAACGTTTCCAGTGGTGGTGTTATCTACAACTGGAGTGGTAGTGTTACCAGTAGTAATGTTACCAGTTGAAGTGGTAATGTTACCAGAAGTGCTTGTTGTTACGTTACCACCAGCACCGGCTGTTCTCTCAACGAATGGATAGTACCTGAGAGTATCTGAGTCAGCAACCTTGAAGGACATTCCCTGGCCGATTTCCACATCAGAATCTCTGGTCAGAGTAAAGGTATCCTTGTTGGAGATCGAAATGGTTGACCCGCTTATGCTAACGTCGTCGAGTTTACCGTATGAATCGTCACTGTTGATCTTTATGGCGTTTGCATAATCAATGAGCCAGACACCGTCGATCTGGGCAATGCTGTCGACTGCACCCTGGAAGACCTGACTAACGTGGACTTTCAGGACAGGAACATTGTCTTCGCCCTGAACATTGTCCAGTTTGCAAGTCCAGACACCGTCTCCAGAATCAGTTGCGACGACCTGGTCATCAACATATTGTCCGTCTTTATCAAGTTCAAGCCAGACTTTCTTACCGTCGACATCAACCTGCTTGGCTGCAAGAGAGTAACCCTGGCCGAGGTCAAGTTTATCGCCGGTCTTTAGGGTACGCTTGCTGTCGTCATCAACAACGAGTTTGGCGAGTTTGCTAGCATCGTTTGATTTGAGTGGGACATATTGTTCTGCAAAGAAACCGAGAACTGGATATGATCCATTGAAAACATCACTGGCTTTATAATCAACACTCTTTACGGTTGTAGAGTAAACAAGACCGTACTTGGGGACTACTCTGTCTTTAATGCCAGAAACGTTAAGAGATTCTGTAGCGACGTTCTTCTTCAGGTCGTAGTA
>DASXVB010000130.1:0-2527 GCA_036504475.1 Methanosarcina sp. | reverse complement strand
CAAAAAGCTACTTGTTTAAATTCCCTTTCTAAGAATTCCCCATTCTATGAGCCTCTTTTCTATGTCCCTCATTTCGTAATCTGTAAAGGAAAGACTCTGGTAATGTCTAAGACTGGTAATAGGATCGTGTCCTTGCCTGCTATATATTTCAATCTCTGGTATGCCTGCTTTTAGCATCCAACTTTCAATTGTCTTCCTTGGAGTCTTTGGATTGACCTTTGGATTAATACCGGCTTTGTAGCTCCATCTTTCAAGGTCTTCAAACCAGGTATTACGTGCTGGTGGTTTCTTGCTCTCTAGGAACGCTTTGAAAAGATAGGGGAATGTAGCTGGTAACTTATCAATTGTTCGTTTTACAAGTTTTTGTTTTACTTTTCTCTGTGCCTCTTTAGGAAGAATAATCTGATTTCTTTCTGTATAGTACCATTCTTCGTGATCATATAGCCTTTGAAGCTCCACGTACCGAAGACCTGTAATTGTATTAATTTCGAAAATAGGCCTGAACTTCATTGGAATGAAATTAACAAATCTATCATATTCTGCTACTGTGAGAACCTTTGTTCCATCAGAGGTTACAAGTCCGTTATCCATAAAAGATCTATACGAATGAAATATTAAAGAGTTCGTATCTGGTAAAGAATATTCTAAATTTTGATAGAAAAAAAGTGGGTTTTTGCTTAAAATCCGAACTTTGTAGGTCAAAAAGTTCGGATATTGAAGTATACTAATAAATTGATTTTTAGAAAAAAAATACCATGAGTTTTACAACAAAACCTGTGTATAATAAAGAGCTTTAATTGAGCCATATAAAAATATAGGTTCTGTCAAGTTGACGGGTGTTAGATCCTCTATAGGCTTAATGTTCATGTCCACAGACCTCCTGCAGTAACACTCAATGAAACTCCTGAGGAATTCCATATTTTTACTGGACTATGTCAGAAGATTTAAATCAAATTTACTGCGGAAGGTCTCTGGACATGAACGCTAACCTTCAAAGAGCTAAACTTGAAAAGGCTATTTTCGAGGAGCTAATCTTCAAGAGGCTAACCTTCGAGGAGCTGATATTTTTTATGCTGATCTTACAGAGGCTAACCTTCAAGGGACTAATCTTATAGAGGCTAACATTGAAAAGGCTACCCTTCAATTGGCTAGACTTCATTTGGCTAAACTTTATTTGGCTAATCTTCAAGGGGCTAACCTTAAAGGGGCTGATCTTTATGGAGCTGACCTTTATGGGGCTAACCTTTATGGAGCTAACCTTAAAGGAGTTGACCCTAAAGGAACTCGAAATTTATCATTTGACCAGCTTTCCAAAGTGAAAACACTTTATGATACAAAATTATAGTCTTCAACGTAACTTATTACACGTATTAACACTTACCTTTTCTTATGGTGGGGAAAGAACACATTCCTATTGATCGAAATATAACTCTTGATGAAATTAACGTTTTAATTAGACATGAAAACGATTCAAGAGTACTTAAAAGGCTCTATTTTGTCAAATTCAGGTTTTTGGGAGATTCTGTAGAAGAAGCTGCTGCTAAAGTTGGAGTTACTAAGAAAACAGGATACTGCTGGCAAGATGATTGGAATAAAGGCGGCTATGCCGCCTTAATACCAAATTTTGGTGGAGGAAGAAAATCCAAGCTTACCGATAATCAAATAACAGAATTAAGAATCTTGTTGGATAGAAAGAATTACTGGACTACAAGAGAAGTTTTGGAGCTAGTAAAGGAAAAATATGGTGTAGAGTATTCACAAAAGCAAATCGGAGTTATACTGCATAGTTTTAATATGTATCATTCAAAACCATATACTCTTGATTACAGAAGACCTGAAAACGCTGAGGAAATTTTAAAAAAAGTTAATAGAAGCAATTCCAGCATATATTGGTCCAGATGACCAATATATCATAGGTTTTCTGGATGAATCTTCGCCACAAACAAAAAAGCAAATACGCAGCGATTATGGTCATTTAAAAAGCCTTTAATGATTAAAAATACGGATTATATAAAGGCAAATGCATTTGCCTTTTACTCAATTAATGGAAGTAATCTCATTGATTTTAAAGAAAGTTCAAAAGCAGAAAATGTATGTGACTTCTTAGTAAAAATTGTAGAACACAATCCAAAAACAAAAATAATCCTTATTCTGGATAATTCAAGGTCACATCATGCTGATAAAACGGTGAGGAAAGCAAGAGAATTAAAAATAACACTAGTGTTTCTTCTCCCTTATTCACCAGATCTAAATCCTGTAGAATTTGTATGGAAAACGATAAAAAGAGAAGTATCTATCAGAGTTATTGAATCTAAAGAACATATAAGAAACATTATAAAAAATGAGTTTATGAAAGTGGAAAAGTTATTATCGTTTGCTGGAAAAGTTATTATCGTTTGCAAGGAAATGGATGGAAATGTTCAATCCGCAAATAAAAAGTGTAGTTTGTTGAGTCAGGGACTATAATTTATTTGTTCTATTATTTTTTTCTTTTTTCCTATATTCAATTGTTTATGAGGATTTTCAG
>DASXVB010000129.1:0-26170 GCA_036504475.1 Methanosarcina sp. | reverse complement strand
GAACCTTTTCCTGTGTTAGTCTGATGTATAATTACTTCAGCTCCGGCCTTTTTTGCGATCTCTGCGGTCCGATCTGAACTCGCGTTATCAACGACAATCACATTATCGGTATAGAGCTTTGTGAGAAGAGTAATGCTTCCGATGGAAGCTTCTTCATTATAGGCAGGAAGGACTGCAATGATATTTTTAGAGATTTTGCCCACAGTACATTTATTTTTTTTATGAATTATGGGCTGGATGCCGTTGTTCCGAACCAGCTGCTCATTCATTTTTGGATAACCCCCTCTATATTGCGTAGTAATAATATATTTTAGGATAAATTTATGTAGGAAAACTTTAAAGCTATTAAACATAGAATAGACTGAGTCTGATCAATAGTACAAAGATATTACTTTTTTAAGTGAAATTTAGAAGAAAAGTATATAAATTTATTGACAGTTAATCTTTAGAGAATAATATTCAAAAAATATCAATATACAATAGCTCTACCCAACATAAACGCAAAATGATACGATTGAAATAACGGTCATTGAAAATATGTATCAATGAAGATTATAAAAAATATAAATTAAGAGAGTAGAGAAGCAAGTTCTAAAATCAATATTAAGGAAGCTCAGTACCTTCAGAATTTCAGTCCCGCAGGTTAATAAGTCTTCATGAGAATTTATCTAGAACTATCCTAGGTTTCAAAGCAATATTGTTCCTATTCTCCACTTGCCGCAATTTTTAAGAGTGATATGTCGAGGAATGAAGAGCAGAGATTGGTGGGGAAAAAGGTTCAGGAAAAGAAATAAAAAGGAAGCTGGGTATAAAGAAGGAGTTACTGTGTAGGAGAATGACAGAAAACTGGCATAGATTAAATAAAATAGGCGGAAAACTGAAAAGAAAATTCTGACTATTCTACATTTTAGAAAACTAGATCGAAAGAATAAAATGCATTAGAAAAATATTTACCCTTCGAGAAGAAACTGAAAAAAGTATATTTTTGATTACAGCTGGATGACCTACATGACCGGAAAAAAAGTTCCCTCAGACCTGTTTATTGTTATGGGGCTCGTGCTCCTTACAGACATTCTTGTGCTCACTCCTGGAATAAGTGAAACAATGATCCGGAACGCAATTGGGCTGCCTTTTGTGCTTTTTCTACCAGGGTATGCTTTGATTGCGGCGCTTTTTCCTGCAAAATCGGATCTTGACGGAATCGAACGGGTGGCTCTTTCTTTCGGACTAAGCATTGCAGTTGTGCCCCTAATAGGCCTTGGTCTTAATTATACTCCGTGGGGTATCAGAACCCTTCCAATTCTCACAAGCCTTTCAGTTTTCACCTTTATTATGTGTGGGCTTGCATATCTGAGGCGTGCAAAGCTTCCGGACACAGAGGCTTTTGAGGTGCCCTTCAGGGCAACAGCACTTTCGCTCAAAGCCGAAATCATGGAAAATTCAGAATCAAAACTGGATAGAGTTCTTACGATTTTTCTGATTCTATCCATTCTCTTGTCTGTAGCAACCCTTGTGTATGTTATAGTAACTCCAAAAGAAGGAGAACATTTTACAGAATATTACATACTTGGACCACAGGGGAAAGCCGATAATTATACTACAAATTACACGCTAGGACAGAGTGGAAATGTAATAGTTGGAGTTGTAAACCATGAGTACAGACCAATGAATTACACAATGGAAGTAAAGCTTCAAAATAAATCACTCCCTCTTCCGGAAAACGTGAAGCACATTAGTCTTGCCCATAACGAAACTTGGGAAAAACCAGTTGTTTTTACACCTCCCTTTGAAGGAAATAAGATGAAACTTGAGTTCCTGCTTTTTAATGAAACTGAGAAAAGCGTGCCTTATAGAGACCTTCATCTATGGATAAATGTAAATTCAACAAAACAATCCGGAAACTTAAGTATCCAAGGAGCGAAAAACGCAGCTTAAATAGGTGAAACTTTTAAGTCTTCACTAATAGCTTCTAACGCAGGTCTTTAAGCTGCAGGAAATGCAGTTTAAAAATCTCCGTTTATGCTGTTCAATCATCCAGACTAACCTTTTTCTTTTATAAGGAGTTAAACTCTTTAGGACTTACGCAGTTGAATTGAAAAATCAATAGCATCAGACCGTTAATCATCTAAAATATGATTTCAATCCACAGTCTTTACAGTGATTGATTTTGTTCCTCAAGTGAGTAAGTCTTACCCTTTTCTTAGAAGATTTTCAATACATTGGGAACTCTTTTTGATTGTTATTGGTTCCTAGAAAGAACTATGTTTAAAATTAGATTATACCTTACAGAAAGCGGAAGGCAAAAATTCTATTTTTATAGAGCTCTCAGATCCAATGAGAATAGAGTTATTATTGAAGCATATACTGTTAGCAAAAATTTATATATACTTTTTATAATAGATTATACAGTTTTGAATATACTAGATTTGAGAAGATTTGATAATTTACATTAAAATAAGAAAATCTTTGCTAATAAGTATATAAATTGTGCCTAAATTCGCCCTAGTGGAAAAGGAGTTATTCCATGGAAAAGCCAACTAATCCTTATAAAAAGCAAAAAGAACTTAATTTTCAGAACATTGCATCATTCTTCGTCTGGAAAAGATCAAAAACTGAAAAAACAAATCAAGAAGATCTTGAGCTGAAAAGACGCAGGCTCTTTACTGCAGCACCGGTTCTGTGCATTGCACTTGCTGAAATTTTGATCTTTTCAGGAAAAGTTGGAATAGCTGTATGGATTCACATTGGGTGCTTAATTGCGCTTTCACTTTCTAGTATTTTGATTAAAGACCCTGAGATCCAGAAAATCCATCAGGCGCTGATGCTTCTCCCTGTTCTTAGACTTATAAATCTTTCAATGCCTATCTTTTTTGAGACAACTCTTTATACGTTTGTTTTTGTATATGGCTCCCTGGCAATTCCGGTAGCGGGTGTAATTATTCACCAGCGATACTCCCTTGAGCAGATTGGAATATCTATGAAAAATATAGAAGCTTATATGGTTCTTTCAATTCCTTTAAGCTTAGTTCTTGGACTTGGAGAATATCTAACAATAAGAACAGGATACTTGATTCCTGATCTTACCTTCGAAAACTTGCTTAAACTAACTTTTGTAATGGTTTTCTTCGTAGGCTTGATTGAGGAACTTATTTTCAGATCAATCCTCCAGACCAAGCTTGAAAAAGCACTAAGCACCAGTGAATCTTTGTTAATTACAGCTCTTCTGTTTGGCCTCATGCATTCAGGATACGGCACCTTTTATGAAATTTTATATACAGGGTTTATTGGACTCTTGATGGGGTTAATTTTCTACAAAACGAGAAGTTTGCCTTTTATCATGGCTCTTCACGGTTTCATAAATGTCTTCCTTTTTGGGATTTTCCCTTACTATCTAAGCGTAGGGGCAGGACTCTAATTATTTTTCAAATTAACTTTGTAGAAGTTCTAAGTTTAAATTACTGAATTAAGTTTAAACTTTGAAGTTTGAAAACACAATTACCGGAAATCAACACCTTAATCCATGCTTTCAATGCTTCTCGCAGTTATTGATTCTCTAATTAATTTTCCCAGCCTGCTGATTTTTTCCACAATTATCGTTTGACAGTTAAATTAAATGTGTAAACTTAATTTCAAGTAGCTAACTGGAACTAATATTTTAGAATCTTATGTATCACATAAGAAACTAAAAAAGTGTACTTAAGTTTGAATAAAGGATTTGAGAATGCAAGCAGGAAAGTAATCTAGAAAATAGAAAATAAGAAAATAAAAGTATAAAAACAAATTCTTTTGTGCAAAAAATTGGAAATTTAAAAGGTAAAGGTAAAATTCTCTGTTTAATAAGTTGTTAAGTGAAGATGACATTTAAGATAGAGAAGGAGACAATTCCTGCAAAACAAAGAAGTAAAGGCAGAATTGCCAGATTGAACGAACTACTAAGGGAATTACTCCATTTTTCAGATGCTGAAAAAATTTCTTTCAGGGAAAGAAGGCCTATAAGTCCAATTACGACTGAAACTCCATACTGAGGAAGCCCAGGAGTTGTAATCATGGAAACTGCACTCGCAGAGATAGCACTTGAGGATATAACGCTCAATAACATATTAACGCTCCTATAAATAAAGGAATTTACTTTATTTATTGAAAATGCACTGTATAAAAGAACTTCATAACATAAAAAACTTTTTCTACTTGTTTTTATGATTTAATAGTATATTAACAATCAAATAAGCAGTAAGGAAAAGAAGATACTAAGTCAGTCGATATGCAAGAGTAAATCATCTCTACAATTATAGAAATAAGTTAAGTGATGTAAATACTCTGAGACATATAGAGGAAATGTAGGAAAGAGTACTAACAATTACGAAAATAGTGATCAGTTTCGTTGGCAGCATAAGTGTAAAATTGCCTTGAGAATTTGAACATTCACTGGTTATTGTTAACTAAACTATTTTTAAATTTGGAAACTTAGACAAGCTTCTATTTTCACAATGGAATTAGAAGGCAATCGATAAAAATATATAGTAAGTTATTGTAAAAAATTTACAATGTTTTTAAAGAGAAACTGTTTTAATAAGTTTGCTCTGTAAATTAATTATTTTTAATTAAGAAATACATACTCAGAAAATTAAATTAAACCTAGCTTGAAAAGGGGCAATTTCAGTGCGCAAATTAACTAATTCCCTTAAGAAAAGAAATAAACTGGCTTTGATGATCACCTCAATTTTGATTTTGGTTTTACTGCTGATTTCTCCTGCAACTGCATCCGTTAACAACTGGGAATATTCCCCTCTAGAGCCTGTTTGTGGGGATACGATTAGTATAAAAGGGAATGCATCTCCGGAAGAAAAAGTCGATGTTTTCGTGATCTTTGAGAAAACTGTTCCTGTCTCAGAGGGAGAATTTGAATATATTCTTGAAGACGTAAAAATTCCTGAAGGTTTAAACAATCTCTTTACAGTTGAAGCTAGAGGAGCCAAAAACCTCAATGTGAGAGCGAAGATAGTTATTTGGGTAACAAAAAGTTCAGAGGCTTCAGGAGACACCGCAACCGTATCTCAATCAAGTGTACCTCCAGGAACTTACACGATAAAGATCGACGGAGATGCTGGAGAAGGAGTCTCAGAGGTCAATCTGAAGATTACGGCTTTTCAGGGAATAGAGGCAGATTCGAATGGAGATTTCAGTTACTCTTATAATACAAAAGCTGTTCCTTCTGGAGACTTTGAGATAAAAGTTGGGGACGCAACGAAAAAAGTAACTATTCAGTCTGAGACAGACTCAGATTCAAATTCAGGTTCATCTTCCATTTCTGGTAGCAGTCATTACAGTTCCAGTGGTTCTGGCGATGGATCTATAGATAGTTCTCCCGAACCTCAAAAGAATGTAGAGCATAAGGATACAGCTCAGGCCTTTGTCTCAAGTGGAAAGAGTGTATGTTTCAATTTCAAGAACAATGTAACTGTAGTCAATAGCATAAGTTTCGAGTCAAAGGAAACCATAGGCAAAACTACAGCTATTGCAGAAGACCTAAAGAATCAATCTGCTCTAGTTTCTGAACTTCCTGATGGAAGCCCATATAAATCCTTTAATGTGTGGGTAGGTAACGGAGACTATGGAAAGTCTGGTAATATCCTAAATGCAACAATAAATTTCAAGGTTGAGAATTCTTGGGCTCAAGAGAATAATATAAACGAATCCTCGATTGTACTTCACAAATACGATTACAAGAGGAAAGAATGGATAGGAATACCAGTAAACTTGACAGGCAAAGATCGTCAGTTCATGTACCTCACAGCAAACGTGCCTGGGTATTCCTCTTTTGTATTGACTGGTACAAAAGATGATCACAATACAATATCCACAGAAACAGCTCAAGTAGCTATAAATAGTAATGAAAGTGGTAGCTCAAGCAATATTACAAGTAACGAGGCGATAAAAATTCCGAAGTTGCCAGGATTTGGCTTATTCGGTGAAATTGGCTCTGTAGAAAAACTCTTGCACGAAATGTATCAAAAACTTTTAATTGGATTTTATCACATCAAATCTCAGTATTTAAATATAGCCTGATAGAGTCAGTTAAGATAGGACTCTACAGAACCGTGGAATTATCTGCTTATCTTGTATATTCTGATACAGGGTTAATGGCAGACAAAAATAGAGTAAGCTATAGCCAAGTAATAAAGAGAATTGGACAAAATTGATCAAACAGGCATTTTAGTCTTGTTTGATTAGTTTTGATTCTTTACTGTTTTAGAAAAAGTAAATTCAAAATCTCTTTATCTTCTACTCTGTCCAGGAGTATTCTAAACAATAAAAGCAGGAGATAAAAGATCTTCTGTTTTTATGTTTAAATTCTCCTTTTTAAAATTCAGAGAAATTTGCCTTTTAATATATAATAGCCTGGTGTGTAGTTAAGAAAACAGCATTTTTCATCTCCACAAGTAAAGAACCTTTGAAGTTGCTTAAATCAGGCTTTTTAACCCGTCCTTTAACTCGATTTCTCCTTTCCACCAGCTGGAAATTTTTGAAACATCGGCTTTTGAGTCCCGAACGTCGCCTGCCCTTGAAGTAGCATGTACGATTTTGCTAGAAGAGCCAGTTAACTTAATAATCTGTTCAGCAAGTTCCAGAACTGTCACACTTTTTCCCATAGCCACGTTAAAGACCTGACCATCACCATGCTCAAGAGCCGCAACATTTGCCTTGACTACATCTTTAATATGCACGAAATCTCGACTCTGAAGCCCGTCTCCATAAATAAGAAGGTCCTTTCCTGATTTTGCCCTCTCAAGAAAAATTGGAATGACAGCTGCATAAGGAGATTTTGGATCTTGGCGGGGACCGTAAACATTGAAATAGCGCAGGCAAGTAGTCCGAAGTCCATAATTCTCATAGAACATCCTCGCCAAGTATTCCCCATCAAGTTTAGAAATAGCGTAAGGAGAAGTTGGTTCAGGATACATATCCTCACGTTTTGGAAGGATTGGATTATTTCCATAGATAGCAGCTGAAGATGCTGTCACAAATTTATTGACCTCGGCTTTAACGCAGGCTTGCAGTACATTAAGGGTCCCAAGAGTGTTAATCCGAAAAGCCTCAGCAGGTCTTTCACAGCTTAAAGGTACGGATACAAGAGCAGCTTCGTGAAAGACATAGTCCATGCCCGAAATTGCCTTTTCTACTGATAGAGAGTCACAGATATCTCCCTGAATGAACTCGATATTTTTATACTGCGGAATATTCTTGAGGAAACCTGTGGCAAGGTTATCCAGAATCCTGACAGTGTGTCCTGCTTCTGCAAAATATTCAGCTATATGGGAGCCTATGAAACCTGCTCCCCCAGTAACCAGTACTTTCATGCTTGCAGAAAGGGAAAAGTACAACATAAAATTTTCCATGCAATCCCAGGATTTATAAGATGATGTTAAAGCGTTCTAGAAATATGCAAAGCAAGTACGAACTGGAAAAAGCCTTCCAAAAGAAGAAAAAATATCCATGCAAAGAAACCTTCTCAATAAAGTAGAGTCAAAGAAGTAGGAAATTAAGAACATCTTTTAGAGAAAGATCGGCTCGATGAAGTATATAATAATCAAAACTGGGATTCGTAAATAGAGAATAATACCAGCAAAGGTTAGATTCGAAATGGGAAGGTATATTCTTCCTTATTTTTTTGCATCCAATTTTCCTGCAGAGAACAACCTGAAAAGATAAGCTTGACTTGTAAAATGCAAGGAGAGCAGGTCAATGGAAGGTTTTACATAGATATAAATTCAAATAGGATAGAGTATAAAAAAATGTTATTAGTGATTAAATGGCAGGAAATAAACAACTTCCCATAGATCTACTGATTGTTATAGGTTTTATGTTTATTACTAATATCTTCGTACTTTTGCCTGAACTTAGCGGCAGTTTCCTGCGCACAGGCCTGGGCATTTTTCTGGTGCTTTTCTTACCAGGATACGCCCTCGCTGGAGCCCTCTTTCCGGCAAAAAAAGATCTTGAAGGAATAGAGAGAGCTGCAATCTCCTTTGGACTGAACATTGCAATCATCCCGATAATGGGACTTGGCTTGAACTATTCCAGCTGGGGTATCAGGGAAGTTCCTGTACTGATAGAATTTTCGATTTTTATTCTCCTGATGTGTGCAGTGGCCTACTACAGAAGAAGTTTGTTGCCTGAAGCCGAAGCTTTTGGAGTTTCATTCAAAACATATTACCTGAGAATAAAAGCCGAAATTCTTGAAAAGCCCGAGTCGAAAACTGATAAGATTATTGCATTTACCCTGGTTCTTTCTGTTCTGGGCTCTATAGGAAGTCTCGCCTATATAATAGGAAATCCTAAAGAGGAAGAGCATTTCACAGAATTTTATATTCTTGGGAATAATAAAACAACAGGGGACTATCCTACAGAATTTGCACAGGAGGAAAAAGGGACCGTCACTGTAGGGATCGTAAATCACGAATACAGGCCCATGGATTATACAATGGAGTTAAGACTTGAAAACAGGTCTCTACCTCTTCCGGAAAGTCAGAAACAGATTAACCTTGGGCATAATATGTCCTGGGAAGAACCGATTACTTTTACGCCATCTCTTGAAGGAAAAAATATGAAGCTAGAGTTTTTGCTCTTTAATGAAACTGATAAAACCGTGCCTTATAGGAATCTGCATCTCTGGATCAATGTTACTAAGGAGGCCTGAAGATGGCAATTCCGGACTTTCCACCTTCAGAGCGGGAAGCAGGAAAGATTTCTCTGCAAGAGCTCGGGAGAACATTTAAAATGCAAACTGAAGAAAAAATTGGATTCCTGAAAAAGATATTCTATGCAGGAATCCCTATAACTATAATTACTCTGATAGAATTGTTAATTTTTGGAGGAAGGTTAAAAGAAGCCTCAATAGCTTATACCTTACTTCTGCTGGCTCTTTCATATTCAATAGTAGTTACGAAAAAGCATGAGCTACGGAAAATCTACCAAGCACTCTTGCTTCTGATAATTTTCAGACTGGTAAATTTCTCAATGCCTGTTTTTTTAGAGAAAAATCTGTATTCGTTCGTATTTATTTATGCACCTCTTGCAATTCCAATAACTCTTGCTGCTACCCATCAGGAAATAGTATATGAAAAAAAAAGGGACACTCTGAGGAGAATTTGGATATACCTTCCTCTATCTGTTCTTGTAGGTTTTGCCTTCGGGCAAGCAGAATATACGCTAATAGGAGCCAGAGAACTTATTCCGGATCTTTCACCAACAAACCTGCTGATACTTATACTCATAATGGTTTTCATTGTTGGGCTGATAGAAGAACTCATCTTCAGGTCAATTCTTCAGACAAGCCTTCAAGGATTCTTTGGACCAGTTGGGGGAATTTTCCTTTCAAGCCTCCTTTTTGGGATAATGCATTCCACTTACGGCACACCCTACGAAATAATATATACCCTCCTTGTAGGAGGCTTTTTAGGATACTTATTTTATAGAACCCGAAGTCTTCCCCTTGTTGTAATGATTCATGGCTCGATGAATGTATTTTTGTTTGGGATATTCCCACATGTAGGACCCGGCCTTGGATTGATATAAAATGCTGTAAAAAACGATCTGAAGAATCCTATGAGAGTTAAGGTACTCGATTTTAACAGAAGTGAAGTAAAAAACTCAACCTTAATCGCTTATAATCCCTTGCTCTCAGGGATTATCTTTTTCTTGCTGCAAGAGAAATCTTCTGGCGGATCAGTCACCAAATGCTGATGCAGGACACTTGTGTCACAACGCACATTAAAGCCACCTTATCTAAATCAAGCTTTTTCTAAATTTGAAACCAACTGAGGTATTCAAAAGCTACATAGAAAAAAGTAAAAGGTAAAAAGGTATAAGGGAAACGAGAGATCTTCTTTCTTCTAGGAGAGCCACAAATTATAAATATAGATCTTTAACAGAAAACTGCCATTCGTTATTAACAGAATTTGAGAAAGTTCCGGAGAAAAATTTATGGCTAGGTATGCAGACCGCTTCTGGGAGATTGATTGTCTGCGAGGATTTGCCGTCCTTTTGATGCTCCTATACCATTTTCTTTATGATCTGGACTTTTTCGAGATTGCTGATATTCAGCTTAATACTGGCCTCATATTGTATGCAGGCAGATTATCAGCTTTACTTTTCATCCTAATCTCAGGAACTGCTCTTTCTATAAGCCATTCAAGAGGTCTTAATAAAGAGTTCGAGGAAGGTGGAGTAGAAAACTTCTCAAAGTACCTGAAAAGAGGAATCAAACTCTATTTAATGGGACTTCTACTTACAGGCATAACCTGGATCTTTTTGCGTGAAGAATATATTGTTTTTGGAATCCTGCATTTTTTTGGAGTTTCAGCTGTTCTTGTATATCCGTTTCTAAGATATGGGAAAGAAAATCTCTTTTTCAGCCTGTTTTTTTGCCTTTTAGGGCTTTACCTAAAGAATATAACTTTTGGGTTTTCCAGTCTTCTCTGGCTAGGTTTCACTCCCGAAAACTTCAGTACACTCGACTACTTTCCTGTGTTTCCCTGGTTTGGAGTATTACTCGCAGGAGTTTTCTTGGGAAATTTTCTGTATGCAAGCGGAAAAAGGCAGTTTGAAATCCCATATACTGGAAAAAATTCTCTTTTTGGGCTGCTTTCCACAATAGGACAACATTCTCTAGTCATTTATTTTATTCATCAACCTTTTTTTCTCGGATTTCTATTCCTGAGCGGGCTGATCAGTCTAAATGTGCTATAAAACCAATTAAAAAACCTAAAAAATGTATTTTCGAGTTTATTCTTGCAATTCTAAAACCAGTAGATTCAAAGCCTACTGCTTTATATTGTCTAACATACTTAATGAGTATCTGTTTGCTTTCACTGATATACTAATCAATACTCACACTAATCAATACTCACTGCTTTCTGAAAAAAGATAGAAGATGGAGAAAAGAATGTATCTGGAAATCACGATGTTTGCTTATTTTGTAGTTCTCTTTCTGACCCTTCGGGATATAAGAATCTTTAAAAGAACAGGTTATCGTTCTTACAGGAAGGGAGCTATGAAGGGACTTACAGCTTCTACTGTGATTTTGATAGGAGCAATGATTGTTAAGGCAAAGCCAGATATTGGGCTACTTCTCGTATTAATAGGACTCTTTATCAACCGTAAAGGAATAAGAGAGCGTGTTTTTACTGATGCAGGAACTTTTGACCGCTTTTTAGGGAAAACAGATTATGTAAAAAGGAGATAAGAAAGATAATACCAAAAGGTATAAAATATATTTAAATTTGAGATATGGCCAAATACTTTATAACGAGATTATACCCAGAGTAGAATTTTATCTGTGAACAATACTGCGGCTTCGAACCGAAAGTATTTTTTGAATAAGATTTTCGATATCAGTAAGTTTATCGGAATGCATAACTTTATATTCAGCTTGTACTTTAAGTGCAAAGCCATGTCGACCCCAAAACTTATAAATCTCAAGTGCCCTATTAGTCGACAAAATCGGTATCAATCAAATATTTGTATCTAGTTCCGCTAAATCTATCAATTTGAGAGAAGAAAATAGATGTCAAAGAACTGTTTTCTACCTCCCACATCATATTAACTAGAATTCACAGGAAAAATATGTGAAATAAACTAGAAGAGAATTGAATAACTGGACTAAAAACAGCAAAAACACCCAAGAGGAGATACGATGGGAAATATAAGACAGACAAATATAAAAAGAACCGCATTAGGACTGATTGAAAACCACGGAGAAGTCTTCACAAAAGATTTTGAAACTAACAAAACTCTTGTGACAAAGTACACAACCATTGAAAGTAAGGTTATAAGAAACAGGGTTGCTGGTTACGTCACAAGAAAAGTTGCACGCATGAAAGTGTACTGAACACAGAATTTAATTCCTGGACACAGGTGGGGATATCTGACATGTTTGAAGGAGCAATGCCTGCCCTGATAACTCCTTTTATGAAGGATGACAGGATTGACAGGGAAGGTCTACAAAGGAATATTGAATTTGTTGAAGAGGGAGGAGTTGCAGGGATTGTGCCCTGTGGCACTACCGGAGAATCCGCAACTCTTTCCGCACGTGAGCATGAAGAAGTTATAGATATTGCAGTGGAATGTTCAAAAGTTCCTGTAATTGCAGGAACAGGTTCAAATAATACAGGAGAAGCTCTCCAGTTTACAAAACACGCTGCAGACGCTGGCGTCGATGGTGTACTTCTGATTTCTCCCTATTATAACAAGCCAAATTCTGCAGGCCTGCTTGCACACTTCAAGAAAATAGCAGAGGCAGTCGATGTTCCTATGATTATGTATAATATCCCCTCCCGTACAGGACAGGATATGCCACTAGAAGTTATTGTCGAACTTGCAAAAGTTGAAAATATCGTGGGAATTAAGGAAGCCAGTGGAAAAGTCGAAAAAGTTTCCCAGATCTTGGAAAATACTGTGGATGAAGATTTCATAGTTATTTCAGGTGAGGATGGTTTGACTCTTCCGATTCTCTCTGTAGGAGGCAGGGGAGTCATTTCTGTTGCTGCAAACATAGTACCCGACAGAATGTCTAGAATGGTAAATGCAGCTCTTGACGGAGACTATGAAACTGCAAGGAAGATTCATTTCGAGATTGCACCTCTAATTCGTGCCCTTTTCCTTGAAACGAACCCAATTCCAGTTAAAAAAGCTGCGGAACTCGCAGGCCTTGCAAGCGGGCATCTGAGACTTCCACTCGCGCCTCTTAGTGAAACAAATGCTCAGAAAGTTGCAGATGAGCTCAGAAAATTAGGGGTAATAGAATGATTAACGTAGCAGTACTCGGAGCCTGTGGCAGGATGGGTTCTTTAATTGTTGAGAATGTTACAAACTCTGCAGATATGCAACTTGTTGCGGCTTTTGACATCAATAATTTCGGAAGGGATGCAGGAGAATTTGCCCACGTAGGGAACCTGGGAGTCCAGATTTCAGACGTCAAAAACCTTGAAACTGTTCTGAAAGAGAGCAGAGCTGATGTTCTTATCGACTTCACCGTAGCTGGCGCAACAATAGTTAACGCTCCAATAGCAGCCAGAGCTGGAGTAAATCTTATAATAGGAACTACAGGACTGACTCCGGAGCAGCGAGCAGTAATTGACGATGCTATCAAGGAAGGCCAGGTAAGTGCCGTTATTTCCCCAAACTACTCTGTAGGCGTTAACGTCTTTTTCAAGATAATAAAGGAAGCTGCAAAATATCTTGCAGATTATGATATAGAGATAATAGAAGCTCATCACAACCAGAAAAAAGATGCCCCAAGCGGAACCGCACTTAGGGCAGCTGATATTATAAGTGAAGCTCTTGGTGGAAAAGAATATGTCTACGGCAGAGAAGGCGTTGCCCCCCGTGGAAAAGAAATAGGGATTCATGGAGTTCGCGCTGGAGATATCACAGGTGACCACACTGTTCTTTTTGCAGGAAATTCTGAAAGAATTGAGATCAAGCACATGGCTCATTCCCGTCAGATCTTTGCCAAAGGCGCAGCCCGTGCGGCTGAGTGGGTCTACAAGCAGAAACCTGGAATTTATTCCATGGACAACGTACTCGGATTATAAGACAAATATTCTTAAATCAGCAATTTTGAATAACCAGTTTGGGCCCTTAGTTTCTTTTAAGGCCCATCCACGTTTACAGTTCAATCATAGTTATTTGCTTTTTTTCAGATTTTCGTTAACGTATAAATAGTATGTCGATCCGATGGAAAGTTATAAATATATATAAGTAGGAAATGGGATACTGCTTGCTTGCGAGTATAAAGCCCTGAAATCTCAAAAACGTCTTATCATCCCACAACAATAGGGATACTTGCTTGCAAGCAATATTTCAGTAAAACAATTCTAAGAAAAAACTGCAAGCGTGGATAAAAAGATCGAAGTCGAAAACAAATCCATGTGTATTCTGAGAAAATATGAATCTTGATAGGACAGTTGTCAGGAAAAGTCATTCGCGACTGAAGACAAGCCCAGAACTCAAATTTTCAATTTTGTCCGCAATAACGATATTTCCCTCTATCCCCAGCTTTTTTCCCTTATCCCATTTTCCGTGAATAAAAAGTCTGTCTGCTGCTGAAACCAGGCAGAGACCATGGTATAGTACAACTACGGCTTTTCCTTCATATTTAATGGAGAAGACACTTTCATAATTGCTTCTTATACCCCCAAAAACAATAATAAAAGGTATACCGAGAAAAAAAGAAGAGTGCTCATAGGTTCTGGAATCAATAGATGCTGTAGCTTCAGCTCCAAATTCTTCAGTTTCCTTCTTCGTTTTTTCTTTGTCATTTTTGATTATTGAGCTTTCAGAAAGGTATATAACTTCAGGATTTATTTTAAAATCGCCATCTTTTTGCATAAAAAAGCTCCATTCATTTTACAACCGCCCTTTATAGTTTTAAAAGATTGGATTTAATTTTCATGTGTGAGAAAATATACTAATCTGCGATTAAACTTTAACCAATTTCTATATATTTTTTATGGTTAGATCATTAAACCGTTTTTGGGAAGACTTTAGGATTCATTCCAGAGAGGAGAAATTCTTAGAATAAGAGTTTCAAAAAGTTTCGGAGCGGAAAGATATAAATAGTCAACTTTCAGATGTTTACATATGTTCCTTCCGGCAGGTGAAAAACAGTTTGAATTCTGGATTCTGCGTCGAAATGGGCTTCCGAATATCAATATTGCAAAGCATTTCGGAGTCTCCAGACAGGCAGTATCGCGAGCCCTTCTAAGTATGGATAAACGCATTGAAGAAACCCTGCTTGAAATGGCCAGGGCAAACAGGATAGAAGTCCAAAAATTGGACTCAAAGAGAGGGATACTATTCGGAAAATCGATACATTTCAAAGCCAACGCAATAATTTTTGTCTCGGCAAAACATGGAATGCAGGTCTGGTACGAACACGAAGGAGAATGCGGATCTTGTGAGAGGTATAAGGAATGTATCGAACTTCTCTGGGACTTTGCAGACGAAATGCAGCTCAAGCTCCAAAGTACGAATGATCCCACAAAAATAGCTGACGAATTGTTTGAGAAATTAAAAGAATCGATCAAATAAGCCTGACTAAAACCAGGTAAAGTGGAGGGAAAAATAACAATGAATGTATTCACAAAAAGTATAAGGAAAATTATGGGATGGTGCCCGAATGCAAAGACGCTTGAAACCGAATCCCGGATTAGCTCTGCTAATTTTGAATTATGTGATCAATCTGGAGGAGAAAAAGCCAGGAGTCCCATGGCTTTGAGCCGCTTTTCCAAACTTTTTTCCAGGCTTGACACCCGACTCTTCGTGCCAACGCTTTTCTTAACTCCTTTTTACATAATTATGCTGTTCCTAAAGGGTGTAAATTCAGAATTCTTCTTTTTGGGTATTTTGTTTTCTTTGCTGATAAATTTACTTTTCTGGAAAAAGCAGATACATGAGTACGATGCCGCGGCAAAAAAACCCACTGTTCGTTATGTCTCTAAAATAGTACTCTTCTTTGCTTTCTTATCCCTAATTTTGTTTTTGAGTTTCCCACCTATAGTTTTCCTATCTTATACGCCTTCTTCTATTAACTCTCAGTCAATGTATTCTTTTATTGCAGCAACTTGGATTCTCACCATGTGGGGAGCCTATCTTCAGCTATTTTGTTGGGAGAAGAAAAATCACATGAGAATTTATATCAAAAACGAAAATGGATTTCAAAAGACGTATACTATCGGGGAAAAAGAGGGATAACTGTGAGCCTTAAAGTAGAAAGCATAAAAAAGCTGATGGGATGGTGTCCGAATGCAAAAGCGGCTGAAGCCAGAAGGAATATTGACCTTGAAAATTTTGATTCTAATGTTCCTGATAGAGCAAGGGGAGATAACAGCCGTTTAAAGAACCCTGGATGGCTCCAGAGAGAAAGTAATCAAATTCTTCTATTTGCTATTTTTTTAACATTTGTTCATTTCCTTATATACAATCACATGGGCCTTCTCCCATCCCTTTTCGCATCATTACCTCCCCTATTTTATTTTGTATTTCACTGGAATGAGCGGATTCAGCGATTCAACGACATCGCGAAAAAACCTATTGTCCGCTATGTCTCTAAAGTATCATATCTTTGGGTTTCGATAATCATAGTTTTTATTACTCTGCTTATGTTGCTCACTTATCTGATAAGACAATCTTGGCACTCAGCCTTATTCGGACTTTCAATTCTTTTGTTCTTCATGTGGGGCTTCTATTTCCAGATAATTCACTGGGAGAAGAAAAACCACATGAGAATTTATATTAAAAGTGAAAATGGCTTCCAAAAGGCATATGCTGTTGGGGAAAAAGAAGGAGAACTATGAGCCTTAAAGTAGAAAGCATAAAAAAGCTGATGGGATGGTGCCCCTATGCAAAAGCATTTGAAGCTGAAACCCGAATTAGCTCTGCTAATTTTGAAGCAAACGATCTATCAGGAAGAGAAAAAACAAGTCAGAAGGTTCCGAGCCAGCATTCCAGGCTTGATATCTATCTTCTCCTGCTACCGATTATCTTTACTCCTGTTTATATAAATCTGTTTCAAAAAGGTATAAATAAAGAGGCTTTCCTTCTTGGCCTTTCACTTTCTTTACCGATCTATTTTCTCGGCTGGAAAAAGCAGCTGCATCAATATGATGCCGTGAAAAGAAATTCCGTCGTTTCTCCTCCCTTTAGAAAAACATTTGCCTATGTGATCTTATTCCTATTTTTGGGTTTTACTTTGCTCATGGCTTTCTTGCCCTATATCTCGTCTCATGCAGCTTATCTTCTTAATGATCAGGCACTGTATTCTTTCACTACAGGAACTCTGATTCCTATGTGGGGCTTCTATTTCCAGCTAATTTACTGGGAAAGGAAAAACCATATGAAAATGTACATGAAAAGAGAAAAGGGACAGCAAAAGCTGTATGTCCTTGGAGAAAGGGAGGGAGAACTCTGAAATGGGAATCCAGATATATAAAAAAGCTGATGGGATGGTGCCAGACAAAAAACTCCCTCCAGAATCAAATGCAGGAAGATTGCCTCTCGAATTTTAAATTGGAAAATGGAAATATTCAGTTGAGCTCCTCTCCCGCGAATCTGCAGGAAGGCAGACTTCTTAAGGTGCAGGCTAGTCTCTTTGATTGGTGGTGGATGTCAAGGTTATTAATAGTTACTTTTTTTACATTAATAATTTCCTTGCTTTTTTGGACATTTAGTCCTGAAGACTCTTATTTAATCATATTTTCAAGTCTTATTATGTTTCTTCTACCTTTTATATTATTTCTTACTCGCCCTAATGCTGCCACAGTAATGCCTGGAAAAATCATAATTAAACAACCTATGCGTAAGCCTATTGTAATCGAAAAAGAAGAAATCATTCAAATTTCGGCAAAGAAAAATTATAATCACTCTCTACGATGGTTGGTTCGCTTGTTTTGGGTTATTTTAATGTCAGTTTACTTCATAGAAGGAATACCGAGGAACTTGCAATACATTGAATATATTAAAGAATCGTTTTCAAACTATGTTGATTTCAGTCTATTTCTGGGGCATCTTGCAGTAATAACAATTTTTCTTGTGCAATTTTATAATGCTGAACTCTTAACTCCTTATCAGCGGACCCTTAAAGTTACTACACACTCAAAACTAGAACTTACCTTCTTTACTAACGAACCTGAAGAGCTTATAAGTTTCATCAAAAACGAAAGAGATAAAAAATGAAATAAAAAGAAGAAATATTCTGAAATTGTAATTTCTTAAGACTAGAAAGGTCTGAAAAAATATAGCAAACTCTCACTTCAGGCTTTTAATAAGCTCCTGAAAGCGCTTTTCGTCCACTACCTTCTGGGTATTCAGCATCTTTTTAAATTCCTCTGCACTTTTTTCCCCACTTTTCCCCTCAAGTTTGTCCTTTAATTCCATTGAGGCCCGTAAAAGTCCAGTAGCTTCTTCATAGAGAGCTTCAGCCTCTGCTTTTATAAGCTCTTCAGTCTCCAGCAGTTCTTCGTCTACCTTTGCCTTTTCTTTCAGTTTTGGGATAAGAGCTCTGATTTCGGCAGCTTTTTCTGTATCAAGCGATTCTTTTTCGCTCAACTCTCGAACCAGATCTTTGAGTCTGTATTCACGCCCATCAATCTCTACGCTTTCAGGAATTTTCTTTCCTGCCCAGGCAAAATCACTCCTGAGACTCCAGAGAAATTTATTGCGCTCTTCATAATCAAGATATTCTTCATCTGTCTCTTCTGCGTCATTATCGCTTTTTATCATGAGCAATTTCCCCCGAAAATATGTAGGCAGTTAAAACTGCAGGATCAAATTCAATTATACTAAGCTAATATCCTGACCACTTCATTTCTATGAAATGACTCTAAAATAAAAAACAAAGAATTGATTTTTAGCTTCGCAGAAGTTATATTTACAGCAAATTTTCGGCTATATTTTCCGAGATTACGTGTTCACAGTACGAGCAGCGGAGAGTTACCCCTTCTTCTTCGGACTGGAGCACGGAAAATTTGGATTTTATAGGTTCGCTACTGTTAGAAATACAGTTTGCGTTGATACAACGCACAACGCCTTCAACATAAGAAGGAAGTACAACATTATTTTTCTGAACTACTTCAAAATCCCTGATAATATTAATAGTGGCTTTCGGAGAGATAAGAGCAATCCTGTTAAGCTCTTCTACACTAAGTTCCTTACCCTCAATTTTCACAACATCTTTTTTGCCTCTGGCACCAAGTGCATTCATGACAAAACTTATAGTTGCCCGAAAAGTACTGGAGATTCGAAGTATGCGCAGAACGTTTAGAGCTTGCCCTGCCTTTATATGGTCAATGACCGTTCCGTTCTCAATTGCCTGGATCTTCAGATCTCGTTTTTCCTTCATTCAATCACTCCCATAGCAAGAACAAGAAGTGCCATCCGCGTAGGGACCCCATAGAAAGCCTGCTGAAAATAACATGCATAAGGCGTTGAATCCACTTCAGGGGAGATTTCGTTGACCCGCGGGAGAGGGTGAAGAATCTTGAGATTTGGATCTGCATTTATCAGCAGGTCACCTGTAACCTTCAACTTGTTTTTGACCTTTTCATACTCTTCAGGATCGGGAAAACGTTCTCTTTGAACCCTTGTCATGTAAAGAACCTCAACATCCCCAATTATCTCCTCAAGGGAATCGGTCTCTCTTATGTTGATATTATTCTTTTGAAGATCCCTGATAATCTCTGGAGGCATTCTGAGTTCAGGAGGCGAAACGAAGGTCATTTCAGCTCCATACAGAGATAAGGCATGGCACAGGGAATGAACTGTCCTTCCATACTTCAGGTCTCCTGCCATAGCAATCTTCAGGCCCTCTAGATGGCTTTCTCTACGGATAGTATAAAGATCAAGGAAAGTTTGTGTAGGATGATGCAAAGATCCGTCTCCACCGTTAATTATGGGAACAGTTGCAAATTCAGTAGCCATCCTTGCCGAGCCGTCAAGAGGATGACGCATTACTATAAGATCTGCATAGTTGCTGATCACACGGACAGTATCTGCAAGATTCTCTCCTTTCATTACTGAACTTGCCTCTACGGAACCCAGATTGAGGACTTGCCCTCCGAGTCTCTGCGCAGCAACTTCAAAAGACAACCTTGTCCTTGTGCTTGGTTCAAAAAAAAGAAGAGCTATAATTTTTCCATCCAGCAGCCTGGATCTCTCTTCGCCTCTAGCTACAGGTTCAAGCTTTTCTGCAGTATCCAGAATGTAGTCGATTTCTTTCCGCGAAAAGTCTTTCATAGAGATGACGTGTCTGTTCTTAAATGACATCCTGTTTTCATAATGGTTCCCAGAGATATAACATTTGCTCCAGAAATTTCCAAGAGTTCCGGAAGAATTAACTTTGTCTCTGTATTCTCAATTTTGGCACTTCACTTAGAGACCTTATTAAGAAATTCAAGCCAGAGTTTTGCGTTTTTAACTCTCTGATTAGCAAATTGTTCCTGAAAACGTTTTGTGTTTTCTTTATAGTCTCCGCTTTCAATTTCCTTCAGATCTGTTATTGCGCGCAATAAACCTGCAGTCTCGTGATAGAGTTTTTTTGCTTCTTCTGGAGTAAGAGACCTCTCTTCCAGTTCCTCTTCATCTTTTTTTTCCTTTTCTGAGATAATTTCGATGAATTTATCTATTCTTGATTTTTCAGCTGGACTAAGTTCGTCTTTTTGAACTAATTCCCATACATAGTTGTGCAGAGGATAAGTTTCTCCCTCAAATTCCACATAGTCAGGGATATACTGACCGACCCAGAAAAGGCGAGAATGCAGAGCTGAGAGCAGCTGACTGCGTTCCCTATCGGTTAGATATTCTTCGGAAATCTTTTTCTCGTTTGTTCCATAATTTTTGTCCACCGTCTTCCCCCATAGATATTGTAAACTTATGAAATTGGTATGACAACTGATTTAATACTCACTCTTTATCTGCAGAAGTCAAATATAAAAAAATAACGTTAACACAAAAACAGTTGTAAATAAAAAGAAATATAGATAATGAAAATTGACATACAAAAATAAGATAATCGGAAGCAAATTAAGAAATTAATTAAAAGAATAAAATTAAGTAGATGGATACAAAAATCGGGAATTGAGAGAGTAAATATGGAGTAAAAACCCGGAATGGAAACAGATAAGAAGACAACAGATACAAAAATGCTTGAAAGTTTCAACTCTTTCGATTTCCCACTTGAGGTGATATCATAATCCCCATAATTCAGGTTGCACTTGATCTTCTGGAATTGGACCGCGCAGTAGAGATTGCAAAAGAGGCAATATCAGGGGGTGCGGACTGGATCGAAATAGGAACCCCTCTGATCAAAAGTGAGGGAATGGATGCAATCCGCACCATGAGAAAAGCTTTTCCAGATCGAACGATCCTGGCAGATATGAAAACCGTGGATACAGGAGCGATAGAAGTCGAAATGGCAGCAAAAGCTGGAGCTGATGTTGTTATTGTACTGGGAAGTGCAGATGATTCTACATTACTTGATGCACTCCGTTCAGCCCACAAATATGGAGTAAGGTTGATGGCAGACCTCATTTCGGCTCCTGACCCTGTAAAAAGAGTCATCGAACTTGAGGCGCTGGGCGTGGACTATGTTAATGTACACATAGGCATAGACCAGCAGATGATGGGAAAAGATCCTATATCGCTTCTCAGAGAAATTTCACAGAGAGTCAATGTGCAGCTTGCAGTCGCTGGAGGACTTGATGCAAATACTGCAGTGCAGGCGGTCAAGGCTGGAGCCAGAGTTGTAATTGTCGGAGGGAATATCACCCATTCTGACAACGTAACCGAAGCCGCCAGAAAAATCCGACAGAGTGTAGACTCACCGGATGCCGTTGAAGTCCTCAATGTCGGCACTATAGACCAGGAAATAAGGGAAATTCTTAAAGAAGTATCCACTTCAAACATTTCTGATGCCATGCACAGGAAAGGCGCGATGAAAGGCATTCATCCTTTGGTGAGAGGAAAAATGGTAGGAACTGCAGTTACCGTACAGACTTTTCCCGGAGATTGGGCAAAACCCGTGGAAGCGATTGATGTTGCAAAAGAAGGAGATGTGATCGTAATTTACAATGAGAACAAGGATGTTGCCTGCTGGGGAGGACTTGCAACCTGGAGTTCCTTAAACAAGGGAATCGCAGGCGTGGTAATAGAAGGCGCTGTAAGAGATATTGACGAGGTCGAAAACCTGGGACTTCCGATTTATACGAGCAATACAGTACCTAACGCCGGAGATCCTAAAGGTTTTGGAGAAATCAATGCTGAAATTACTTGCGGTGGGCAGACCGTGAAGCCAGGAGATTATATAGTTGGCGATGAAAGCGGTGTTGTGGTAATTCCAGCAGAGAGAGCGTATGAATTGGCAAGAAGAGCAAAAGAAGTTTACAAAACCGAAAAAAGACTCTTTGATGAAATCAAGAGAGGGGGGACCCTATCCGAGATTATGAATCTTAAGAAATGGGAAAAACATTGAATAATCCCATTTTCTGGAACTCAGACTATAAAAAAGGCTAAAAATATTAAATGAGAATAAAAACGCCAGAGAATCTCAAAAACCGGAGAAAAACTGCGGAATTTGCAGGAAAGAGTTTTACTCGTCGTCTTCAGACTGAGAAAAGCACATTCTGGACAGAAGGAGGGCTTTGACAAATTCCATTTCTTCCTTCTGGCAATTCTCACCTAACCTTGCCCGAAACAGGGAATCCAGCTCAATTTCTAAGGTATCTAGTGAAGCTTTTATTTGCTCTTGTTTTTTGGGAGGAAAGAGTCCTCCAATACTCCTAACTTTTTCAGAAAGAGCGAGCTGTTCAAGTTGCCTGAAAACAGTCTTAGTACTCAGATTCTGGATATAAGCGATCTCGTCGATTCCAAGCCCTTTCGTAAAAAGAGAAAAAGTTCTCTGCAGAGAATCCGGTTCAAAAGAACGGAATTCAAAAGAATCTGCTTTGATGACATCTATGGTCCCTGATTCAGGTGAAACTACTGCCAAATCCATTTCTCTTGAGCCACCTGTTGAAGAGTTTCCCTCTGACCAATCCTGAATGCTAGTGTTCAGATACTTTGCCTTTTTTGCCGGTAAATTGCAAGCTTCCAAGCTGTTCATGTTGTCAGGTTCAAGATAGGGAATTTTAGTCTCGACCATCTTGATTTCAGCTTCAGGGTTTTCTTCATTTTGGGCAATTTCTTTTGAGGTTATTTTCTCTTTATCTGAGTCTTTACAGGCATCCTCTGATTTTTCAGGTTCTTCAGCAGATAGCAAACTGTAATCCCTGCAATAATTTTCGATTTCCTTGAGGAAAACTTCCCCATATTTTCTTAATTTGTACTCTCCAACTCCTGTAATGGAATGGAATTCCTCAGAGCTACGCGGAAATCTTGTCGCCATTTCTTTAAGTGAAGTATCAGAGAAAATAATGTAAGGGGGAAGATTTTTCTTTAAAGCGATTTCTTTTCGCAGAGCCTTTAATCGCTCAAATAAGATAAGATCAGGCTCTTTTCCGGATTTTATGGTTTTTCTCGCCTTTGATGTTTTCAGAATGTCAGAAGCAACTGAAAATTTCTCTGGAAAAATCCCTTCTGAAGAGAAACACGGGTCATCGGCATTTCTACCATTTATACCAGTAGTTATTGAAGGCACCAAGCTTTCTGCAGCCTCAGGTGAAAACCCTTCAGGGCAGACAAGCTCTATTTGTTCCAGACCTTTCAGTATCTTCCTGCTCATGGAGTTCAGCTTCAACACCGGATACTGTGCTCCGCTTACGTCCAGAAGACCGGTATTTATCATTTCGGATGCTAATGACTTCCATTGTTCTTTTGTAAATTCCCGACCAATACCATGGCTTTTTAATTTTTCGTGACGATTTTGCCGGATTTTTTTATTTTTTGAGCCTGTGAGTACATCAATAACATAGTTAGTGCCAAAGCGTTGGTTTAGCTCTTGAACGCAAGTTATCAATTTCTTTGTAGCTTCAGTCCCGTCAAAGGTATCTTTCGGATTAAGGCAACAATCACAGTTCCCGCAGGATTCGGAGAGTTCCTCACCAAAATATTCCATCAAGGTCTGACGCCTGCATTTATTTCCCTCACAATAAGCTACCATCTGCCTTAATTGCACAAGGGAAATATCCTTCTCTTTTTCGTTTGTCTTCTGTGAAATAAAATACTCGATCTTGAAGCGGTCTCCTCTGCTGAAAAAGAGAATACATTCACATGGGCTTCCATCCCGTCCCCCTCTTCCAGTTTCCTGATAGTAGCTCTCAAGATTTCTGGGAAGGTCATAATGTATTACAAAGCGTACATTGGATTTATCAATCCCCATCCCAAAGGCAATTGTAGCTACAATGATGTCCACATCATCTTTAATGAACATCTCCTGGTTTCGGGTTCTTTCAGTGTCTGAAAGCCCTGCATGGTAAGGAAGAGCTCTGAAACCCGCAAGGTTCAATTTTTTAGTAAGGGTTTCAACACTATTTCTGCTCTGGCAGTAGATAATTCCCGCTTCACCTCTGTGCCTGCGCAGGTAGTCAGTAATCTCGGAAAAAGTTTCCTTCTTTGGCCTGACCTCATAGTAAAGATTTTGCCGGTTAAAACTAGCTACATAAGGACCTTTTTCCGGAGAAAGAGCAAGATTAAGTTGCGATACGATATCTTCTCGAACCCTTTCTGTGGCTGTAGCCGTAAGTGCAATAATTGGGATATCAGGAAAGCCCGTTTTAGGATCTCTCAAGAGTTTCAATTTCCGGTACTCAGGCCGAAAGTCATGTCCCCACTCTGAAATGCAGTGCGCCTCGTCAATTGCAAAAAGGCTGACCTTTCCCTTCTTTAAAAAGGCAAGGGTTCCTGGCATCATGAGCCTTTCTGGGGCAACATAAAGAACTTTTAATCTGTTTTCGAGAAAAGCTGTCTTCACATCCCGGTTTTCTCTGGCGCTCTGAGTACTGTTCATGCAGGCTGCAGCAATCCCATTTGCTTCAAGCCCGTCAACCTGATCTTTCATAAGGGAAATTAGAGGAGAAACGACAATTGTAACCCCTTCCATGAGAAGAGCAGGCAGCTGGTAGCAGATTGATTTGCCCCCACCGGTAGGCATGAGCACGAAAACATCTTTTCTTTCAAGAACATCCCTGATGATTTCCTCCTGCAAAGGGCGAAAAGATGTGTATCCAAAATACTGGTGCAGGGCTGAATACATTCTGGCAGATAGGGAAGACCCGGACTCAAGCTCGCGTTTACTAGCTCTCAAGAAATCATAATTGATGCTCGTTTTCTAATCCCCCTGACCTGTAGAATAAAGGTCACACCAGAATATAAAACCCGGAAGCTCCAGGAAAATCAATATATAGAGATGGTTTCGTGCACAGACATATCCTTAATACTTTAATTTTTCAAATAGACAGTTTCCATATTTATGATAGATTATTCCCATATTATGAGAAATAAGATATCAGTATAAAGTACGCTAGGTCTGGAATCCTGACGCTGTGATGTTTCAAACTCATCATATTTAAGTTGCAGGTGTGCGGGGCGAAAGTATTCGGCTATATCTAGTAACCCTCCTCAATAAACATTAGAGAATCTTCAAGATAGTAGAGTTTGGAAAAGAATTAAAAAGGAGAAATGAGATTCCCAAATTTGGAAGAGTCGGAAAAGATTGAAAAGTTGAAAATAAATAAGCGGTTTACCGATTTCTAGCGTCAACATTATTAATGTTTGATCTGAGGTAAAGGTAGGAAGATAAGGAGTGCGGCTACACCCAGGCACTCTTTATCTTCCTCTTAAGATAATCTTTTTACCAACCAACTGTGTTTTCCCCAATTTTCCATTCTTGTACATTTTTCCTTATTCCAGAGATTTTACCCACTTCAGTCTACAGCTTCCTTGTCTTTTACCATCCACTCCAGAGTATCAGCTATTTTTTTCTGTGACTCTGCAAGGCTTTCCAAGGATTTTGCAATGCTTTCAAGCGTATCGATAATTTCATAGTTCTCACTACCCATTCCTATCACCAATTTCTCTCCAGTCTTTTTTATAGAATATTCTTGGAAAACCTTTGTATATAATTCTAATTTTTAATTTTTTGCAACAGGTACACTTAAATTTCGATTTGTATAAAATTTACTAGTTATCTACCAAACTTAGTTTTTCCGTAAATCTTCACAAAATGAGTTTTCGGATCTTATCTAAGTGATCTTACCAGCCAGTACTGGATAGTAGAATACGAAATTGAAGTCAAAAACAAGAAGTTAAAGAAAATATTATTTTCCACGTTTATAGCTTCCACATAAAAAACGCATTTAAGAGTTCATTCCATTTAGTACGACTAAATTATTTTCATTTATTTGACGACTTCTTCTATGATACCTTTAAATACCAAAACTCCCATGCACAAATTCATATATCGTAATAAAATAATCAAATTCAGATAACTTAGATAGTCTTCACTTATCACGATCATTTTTTCCAAAGGATTTTCAGTTTAGCATCATTTAAGGAGCATTTCAATGGTAAAACCCGAAAAATTCATTCCAAAGGCAATTGAAAAAATTAGCAAGGAAATAAATGACGGGAGAGCAATTATTGCACTTTCGGGTGGCGTGGACAGTTCTGTTTGTGCAGA
>DASXVB010000128.1:0-10826 GCA_036504475.1 Methanosarcina sp. | reverse complement strand
GATTCAATATCACAAAAGTTTGCCTCTATTTGAGCCTTTAAAATCGTTGTATATATCGAGTCTATCACATATTCAATATCAGATGAGAGAGAAATATATCTGGTATTTCCTGAGCCTTTAACCTTTTTTGCATGAATAAGTTGCTTATCATCAAGATCTGTAAGCCTTCTGGAGATATGCCCTTCACTGGTTGGAGATTCGCCTAAGATCTTACAGATCATCCTGTATACCTGGGAGATTACTCCAGTTGTAGGTAAAGATCTCAATTTTTCAGATTTAATTATTTGATGACAAAGATAAATAGCAATTATTAGGAGCTTGTCATGCTTCGAGAATTTGACAATCATTTCCAAGGTTGCAGTATTTGTGATTTCCTTATCTGCAAGGTCAATATGTTCCTTTGTAATCCTTTTACAGTGCTGGTTTAATGCGATTTTTCCGGCAATATGTAAAGTATCAATTGCTCTTCGAGCATCACCATGAAACCGGTCTGCAACATTTTGAGCACAGTATCTGATCTCTTCCTCGGAGATTGCTCCTGGTTGAAATGCCTCTATTCTGCTGTTTAAGATTAGGCATAGCTCTTCTTCTGAATAATCGGGAAAATGTAGATAAGTAAATCCAGCCGAAGACAGAACTTTAGAATCTAAAGAATTAAGAAAATCCTTCTTATTGGATGCTGTTATAATTCCAATGGTTGCATTAGAGGCCTTTATTTTCCTGTTTTCTGTTGATCTGGACAATTGATATAAGATGTTATTAGGATCCTTGAATTTGTCTATCTCATCAAAAAAGATTATCAGGGCATAGAAATCATAATTTCGTGCCTTAAGGTCAATTTCATTCCAGATTGACTGAAGGTATTGAGAAATGCTTAATCCCATCTTTGGGACCGTTGCAGTCAGGTGAGAGAGAATTTCAATGCAAGCGAAGATATCATTATTGGTTGACATTGAATCAATTCTTATGAAATCAACCATAGAGTTGTGATTATTGGTACTGAGACCATATTCTAGGATAGAAAGAACATATTGTATGGTAATTGTTTTCCCTACTCCGGAATCTCCCCAGATATACATATTAATTGGATCTCCATGTCTGGGAATAGGCGCAAGATTTGCGGCAACCTGCTCAAGCTCTGTATTTCTCCCGATAATGTTTTTTGGCACATAACTTTTGCTTAGAATTTTCTCTTCCTTAAATATCGAGTTCTTTGGCTCGAACAGATTGTTGTACATTTCTTCTGCTTGCGAATTCTCCACGTAATCACCTGTATCTTTTTAGATAACTGGTTATACTTATCTATTTCGGAATTTAACAGGTTGAATAAATACAATGTTAAGTAAAGAATCAACATCGTGTAATGGAACTGAATAGAACTTGATGTTAACATGACATAGTACTTAACATGAACCCCCTCCCTCCCCCGTTATGTAACTATAGTAGTATGAACTGGCTTTTAGAAGTCTGGAATCAATAAATGAGGTGTCAAATTAGATCTGAGATTTTAGAAGCTAATTTGAGATCCTCCCTCCTAAAAATAAGAGAATTTAGAAAAGTATAAATAGTATTATTTTAAGAACTCTACAACATTGCTTTAATAGCTATAATATAAACTAAATTTATTTTAGCTTATCTTTTAGACTCTTTGACGACAATCAAAATTCTCCTTACTACCATATGTATTTAATGAGGGGGGAGGGGAGCAACATCATATTCTTTTTTTATAATATGTTAAGTTCTTTCTTGATAGCGATTTTATATAATCATTAAATGCTAAGTTCTTTCTGGATTAAATGTGAAAATTCTATATAAGTGTAGAAAACCAGATTATCGATAGAAATAAATGTAGGCGTAAAGAGTTTCTTAACTTTTTCAGTGATATGCATATACCAAATCCTAGCTTTTTCTTAAGTCACAAAAAAGCTCTGGAAAAAGCACAGAGAAAGCTCTTCAAAAAATAACATATATACCCATTTCCAATGTAACTCAAAAATAGGAAAAGTTAAATATATTCATTGAAAATAAGATTACAGGGTTTTATTTCCGGTGATAACTTGGTAATCTCAAACAAGCTTAGTAAGCTTTATTCCAAGCAGACTATTTTTAGAGATAAAGATTATTTAAAAAAAGGGCATCATCCGCACTCATTGGATGAGGTTCTACATAGGGATCATATCATCGATATTTATACAAATTGCCTTCGGGATGTTATGCATGGCAGTGTTCCTGATAACATTTTTGTATACGGGACTTATGGAACAGGTAAAACCATGCTTACAAAATTAATTACATCGGAAATAGCTCTTGCTGCGGAAATGGAAGGATATAAAGTTTTAGTAATATATATTTTCTGTGAATCTTATAGTGCTCCGAGCCCTCTTTTAAGGCACATTAACCAAGAACTAGTAAACTCAATTTCGGAGCTTGAAAACAAGATGGTTGGTACATCCATTTCTCGAAATTTTGAGTATTTCTGTGAACTTGTGAATCTGATCTCGATACCTATCATACTCATTTTTGATGAAATTGACAAACTCAATAACCCAGATATCATTAACCAATTGTCCAGGATCAAAGAATGCGGGTTTACTCAAAACAATATTTGCATCATAGGAATCACAAATGATACCGTTTTTTACGATAACTTGGATGGAAGAACAAAAAGCATCATTGGACAGAATGAATTATTTATCCCTCCATATAATGCAGAAGAGCTTGCTGATATCCTTACAGCAAGAGCTAATTTGGCATTTGAAGACGAAGTATGTGAAGATGTTGTTATTCCGCTATGTGCTGCTTTTGGTGCTCAGGAGAATGGAGATGCAAGAAAGGCAATGGATCTTCTAAGACTCTCCGGAGAAAATGCAGAGCTTAGGAGCAGCTTAAAAATCTGTGAACAAGATGTAAAAATTGCAAAAGGAAAAGTAGAGATTAACAGGCAGGCAGAGGTCGTCCGGAAACTTCCAACACAGACAAAAGCTGTCCTTTTTGCTTGCACCCATCGATATGAGATTACAGGAAGTAACCTGGAGACCACTGAAATATATAATTCATATCTCAAGATAGCTGAAGTAATTTCTCTCGATACCGTAACGCTTAGAAGAGTAGGAGATTATATAAGCGAACTCGCTTCAATTGGCATCCTTTCCATAAATAAGATCTCAAGAGGAAGAAGAAGGGGAGTAGTTAATTTCGTAAAACCTATCACTGACACTTATATTATCGAGCAAACTATATTACAAGATCCAAGATTTGAGGAATTACAACGAAAACTACCGCTTTCGTTTACTGCAAGTTTTGACGTGTAAGCTACCCTGTAGCTAACCCTTTGGACTTTGAATGAGCTGGAGAAGCTCCTAAGATTCAATACTATCTTTTGTTTAAGTATATCTATATATAAGTAAATAAGTCTTATTGTATACTTATATATAAGTATTTATTTAAGAAAGTACACAAACATATAATTAGACATGTATGCAATTATACATATAAAGAAACAAATTAAAGTGCTTTCTTGTAGCTAAATTCACTAAGATCTTAAAAGATAATTGACTTATCGTTTCATTGCAAGTAAATAAATATACTAAAATATAAGTATACTTGCATATCAATAGGCAAATATACCAGTATACTTAGTTACAGGCATATAAGTACACATAAGGATAAATATTTAATTCTGTGTGGTTTCAAAAAAACTGAGGTTTATGCATGGCAAAAATAGTAACCATTAACAATGTTAAAGGAGGGGTTGCCAAAACAACAACCGCAACAAATTTGGCTGCAGGATTAGCTCGAAAAGGTAAACGGGTCTTATTAATAGACTCCGATCCTCAAGCAAACGCCTCTTCAAATCTATATCCTGAATTAAGAGCAGACCAAACAATCAAGGATTTGTTTCAGGGAATGCCAATCACAGAAATAATTTCACCATCCGTTGAGACCGGATTGGATATCATCCCTTCTTGCCTAGCATTTTCAACAATTGAACTGGAACTAGCTGCACAACTTGCCAGGGAAACATTTCTAAAAAGAGCTCTGAAGCCAATAGAGAGAAATTACGACATTATATTAATTGATACCCAGCCGTCAGTAGGAGTGATCCCAATTAATGCATTATGTGCAGCCAACGAGGTTATTATTCCTGTGCACGAAGCGTATGCACTGGATGCAATGAGCCAAATGGTCAATGTTATACTGCAAGTCAAACAAGCACTGAATCCGGATCTCATGATAGGAGGAATCCTACTGACAATGTATGATCCAAGGACCACCCTTGCAAAAGAGGTACGGGAGCGGCTATTAAATAAATTTGGTGCAATTCTGTTCGAGACAACTATCCCGAGAAACATTCGGTTAGCAGAATGTCCAACTCATAAAAAATCAATTTTTGAGTATGCACCCGAGTCAGCGGGAGCAGCAGCGTACCAAGCATTAACAGAAGAAGTCATGACACGATGGGGAATGATCCAGTGAGGACAGCTATAGGTAACACGACGATTGATGAAAATGACAATATAGGAGCTCTGCTTGGGCAACAGCAAGCTCAGGTTGAAATAAATATAACAAGCTTGGAAGAAAAACCCGTAGTAGTGGATAAAATGGAAAAACAAGAAGAAAATACCGATAAAGAAAAACTGAAGCACAATCGATCTGCTAAATTTACTGATTTGGAAGTGGAGCATTTAGAAAAAATAATGCTTGCAATCGGAACCGATAAGGTTTCCAAGGCCCTTAGATGGTGCCTGAGCAAAGCATGGGAAGCACATGGAAATGAGATTGAAAAGATAGCTGAGGAAAAAAAGAAGATCGGTACGTTGTAGAATATATGACTGTTACTCTTTTTTAACTATGTATACTTACAAGTTATGCTATCTGACAAAACTATACATATACACTCATTTCCGATGTAACTCAAAAGTTAATCCTTTGGTAGAATTGTGCCTAACAAATTTCAATTTCTTTAAACTCCTTTAACAAATTATATATTTCATTAATTTCATAACTTAACAACATGATATTTTTTTGCTATGCTTTAATGACATACATCTCGTAGAAGTAATTTGCAGCCTAAAAAATAGAGTTACATTGGAAATGAGTGTATATGCATACTGATATCTTTACATTTCCCTATTCTAAAAAATAGGGTAGTGGGTCTGAGTTATTGAAAACGTATACATAAGATTCTTTCTACATTTTTATCAAATAAGATGAATGTACTTGCTTTTTCAGAATTGATCAATAACTCACGTACACGACCAAAAGAAAGCATCAAATTTTATAATGAGTTCAAAACAATATATAAGATTTCGATAACCTCTGACCTCAACAAATAATAGTGCAGGTTGCAAAGACTTACACTTAAAAAAGAGGAACTCTACAATATCTTCTAAGCTATAAATTGTTTGTTTTATACTGAAATGATTTCGCTTATTTTAAGATGTAAGCATATGTTGCGTAATTTGAAAAAAGCAGAGTTTATAGTGTAAAACCTGTGCATTTTCCTAAAAATCTAATTTTACAGGATAGTTTAAGATACGAACTTTTAATCTACAACGTTCGGATTTTGGATAAATTTTATAGTTTTTACTGTTATATTCTTCAGGAATATGCAAAAAATACGAACTTCTTAATATTAAGTACGTATATTAAGTTTTTAAAATAATCTCAAAAAAAATCAATATTTCGTTCGAAGGTAAGAATTGAGGAAGATACTTTACAGTACCGAGAATTGTTCGAAAATATTCAGTTACTATCTCAACTGTAACTTCGGCAAATTGGGTTGGAAACTCTCAATGGAGGCAAAAAGGTTGAAAATTGTGGGACATTTAGAAAACATATCTTGGAATAACCAAGGAGAAAATCTGTAAAAACGATAGCAAGAAAAATAGTGAAAATAAGAGGAACATCTGCGGAAAGTGGATTTTAAAGAACTCATATCCTCATATTTTAGCTATTTTTCAAATCAGTTTCATTGTAGATACATTCTTATAACCACATCATTTGTCGATATTTCCGCCTCTTTTCTCAATTCCCCGCATCCAAGACATTATCCCAGCTATAGCAACGATAGTAATGGAAACAATAAGTGCGCTATCAATTCCTTTAATAAAAGCTGTACTTAGAGCCTATCCGAAAAGTCCTGTTGCTCTGAATGTTATCCATGCGCATGCGAAATGAAGCATAGCAAGGTAATTCTCAATTTTCTTTTCCCATCTTATCAACAGTCTTCTAAATCTGTTTAACCAAGAATTTGTCCTTTCCACGACCCACCTTCTTGCCCTGTAACCTGGTATTTTTATGTTTTCTTCTCCACGACTCCTAATATGTGCAGTGTAACCATAATTTTCAACCAATTCTCTGATATCAGGATAATCATATCCCTTATCCATGCACATATTTTGAATTACATCATCTGGAGAAGGCCTTTCAAAAATTATAGCATCAAACGTCTTTTTAACTAACATTTTATCGTGACGATTGGCTCCATCCACTGTTACTGAAAGTGGCATACCTTTACCATCAGTTAAAATACTTCTTTTTGTTCCTTTTTTACCACGATCAGTGGGGTTAGCTCCTGTTCCAGATCCACCTAACGGTGCTTTTGTCATAGCACCATCAATTGCTTGTCATTCCCACTCTAATCCTCTTTCTATATCATAATCTTGGAGACCAGCTATCCACAGACTCTCAAAGAATCCTGCTCTTCTCCATTCCTGAAATCGATCATGGACAGTGCTTGGAGCTCCATAAACTCTTGGAAGCGATTTCCATTGGCAGCCAGTAAGAAGAAGATAGAAAATACCGCTAAGTATCATCTTATCATCTTTTCGAGGTCTTCCAGACTTCTTTTTTTGTTTTGGTAGTGGAAGCAATGGGACTATTTTAGCCCAAAACATATCAGAGATAACGTAATCATGCGCGATTTTCCGTTTTGCCATTAACACATATTACCATAAATTGCAAGTAATTTACTTTTCGGATAGGCTCTAAGTGCAAAACGAAATAGAAAAGCTGCAAAGAGGTCCCTTAAGAAAGCTTTAGGCTCAAACCACAATCAAATGCCAAGAGAAATAACCGTTGATAAGAATCCAGCTTATCCACCTGCTATAGATAAACTGAAAAATGATAAAATACTGCCTAAAAACGTAGGCATTAGACAAATCAAGTATTTGAATAACATTATAGAACAAGATCATAGATCAATAAAACGAATCGTTAATCCAATTTTAGGATTTCAGCCTTTTCAATCTGCTAATAAGACTTTAAAAGGAATTGAAGCTATGAACATGATTAAAAAAGGACAAATCAAAAATCTAAATTACTCTGTTCTTAATGAAGCTAAATATATTAATCAATTATTTGGAATAGTTCTATAATATTGACGCATCTTTTTGAGTATTTTGGCTTTTGTTTATTCTCCATAGATTTATATGCTTATTCTGAGATTTTTGCAACGGAACCCGAAGACGTTACAGAACCAAATTAAGTAAACTTTATATCAAAAGATGAGGAAAATTAATCCGGCCAAAATGGGGAAAAGTTAACCGGCATTGACAGGTAGTTCACTGTCTATTTTTAAAAACTATCTCATTGACATACTATACTTATGCTACAAAATGATATGTTTATATCATGAACAGATCATTTAATGAGATATGCCCGAAGAGAAACGAAAGATCAATTGTTTAATCCCGGTGTCTATGTTTGAGAGAATAGAAACATCGGATTATAGAAATATCACAGAAGCAGTTAATGAAGCTCTTGAGCATCTCATGAATAATAATCAGGATGATATAGAATATTATAAGCATGAAATAGAAAGGTATAAACATATCATTGAAGAGCATAAGAATGATATTGAGAAATATATAGATGAGATAAAAGAGTATAAACATAAGATAGAAGAGCATGAGCATGAGATAAAAGAGTATAAGCAGAATATAACCACGCTGCAAGCTGAAAATTTGAGTATGAAAGAAAATGTTGTTCAGTTGCGCACCAGAACTGAAGAATTAGATAGAAAGATAAAAGACTTGGAAGAGAACTTAAGGAAAGCTCCGAACCCTATAGAACTTGCAGATCTGCGCGCTAGGTCTGAAGAGTTAAAAAAGCACAATTCTACTTTGAAGGGAGAACTTGAAAAAGCTCACCAAGACAAAGAGATTATACAGAATCACTATGACAACTATATGCGACAAATGCAGACTTTAATTCAGCAGAAGGCTATAGAAGCACCTGGGGAGAAGAAGAAATGGTGGGTATTCTGGAAATAAGATCTTTATATAACAGAGAAATAGGTCAAGGGTTTTGGAGCAAATATCAAGGATTTATATAACTATTTAAAGATCTAAAATTGACTATTCAGTCATTTATTTATGTATTTTTAGTAAAGATCTTATATTAAATACGGGTTAAGCATACTGTTATCCATAGGGTTTAATTTTACAGTTGTTTTTGAGATCATTGTGATTCACCTTTCAAATTCTCAAAAGTAGAATCCTCATAAATTGCATCTTCAATCTCTTCCAAAGAATGACCACTTACACCAATGTTCCCTATACTGTCAACTCTAGTTTTAATGAATCCTGCTAATTCAATAACCTTCAATTCAGTCCAGAACTCACTTTCATCCAAGCATCTAACTCTCACTCGTCTACATAAATTAAGATATGAACCATACACAACAAAAAGTTTAACTGACTTTCTTGGTCTTGATTTTATAGCTGTCTGTACGATACTAAGCAACACGACCTTTTGATTTTGGTTAAAATAGCTATTAATAGACTGGCTCAACAACATACCAACGCACCTCCTAAACTCCCAATTTTCAAAAATATCCAACTCTTATATCTTTGAGATCCTCGTACATACAGTCATTATATATTGATTCTTCAAGAGCTTTTGTATCCTGAACTGAAACTCTAATATCATTCCATCCCCCACCTTTCCCTCTCTTTACAGTAGTTGGGCATATGAGACCTGCTAATTGAAACTCATTAAATTTAGTTGATATTGTGGTTCTATGTAATGGTTTTGTACCCATTTCATTACAAAGTTTATTATATAATGCTGTAACGGCCTGCGAATTTGTATTTTGCCTACCAGTATTAAGAAGTTTAAGTATTGCAAGATATACAAGTTTTTCGTGATGTGGTAAAGACTGTACTAATGCTTGGATTTTATCTATATCCATCAATTCTAGTGCAGCATCTAAGTGTTCAGGAAGTACTTGTGAAAATCCATTTTCCTCAGCATAAACAGCAGCCATCTTTAAATGATCTATTGCTTTTCTAGCATCTCCTTGATCCTGAGATGAATAACGAGCACATGAATATATAGTATCTTCTGGGACAGCACCTTCTTTAAACGCAAGGTCAACACGTTCTTTTAGAATCAGGGCTATCTGCTCAAAATTATAAGGAGTGAATACAAATTCAATAGGATTCATTGACGATTCTACCCTATGATCCAGTTGTTTTTTAAAATTCAAATCATTAGTAATCCCGATAAGACATATAAAATGCTTGTATGGAATAACTTGCATTTCTCCAGCTCGGCTGAGATTATATAATAGATCCTGATCAGTGATCCTGTCAATCTCATCAAGAACTATCACTAAGGATGCATTCTTAACGGTTATAGCGTCCCAGATTGCTTTATAATAATAAGGCATTGGATACCCTTTTCTAGCAACCTTTGTATATGGATCAATCTGTTTTAAGATATCATATAAAATAGCATTCGTAGTACTGACAGTTTTACAAGGAACATATATACGAATAAGAGGATGATCCAATAAAAAAGGATTATCATCCAGTAGATCTCCTAACATTCGAAGTAGGAATCTTGTAACTACAGTTTTACCCGAACCAGTTTTCCCATATATTAGAGCATTAGAAGGATATCCACCTGAATTTAACAGATCGAAAAGAGAAGCTAAATTTTGTATTTCCTTAGTCCTTCCTATCAATTTTTCAGGAATGTAACTAGGATATAATACACTGGAATCCTTAAAGATAGTTGAACTTTTCACATTAAAGATTTCATCATATCTTGATATTTCACGTTCGTTAGATTCCATAATAATTAATTGTTGAAAGGAGTATTTTAAATTTGTTGGATAAAACAGACTATTCTCAACAATTGAAGTGTAGACACAGACACTTCCTCCAACAAAAGCTCATATTAGCAATAATATATAGTTTATTTTAAATACATTAGGGTAACTATTTATATGATAAAAAAGTTAACCTAACACTAGGATTTTATTTTTGTTATAAGTCTGGACTTTATTTTTTAGAGCTATAAAATCATAATTGTTTCTTTTGTTGGAACATGTGTCTCTCTATCAACAAACAAATTCTGTTCCTGAAAACAGTATCAATAAGCATGTCATCCATGTCAGAATTTGGATATTATATTCTTTTGTTTATTGGTTAATGTCTAATTTGTTGGAGTTAGTTCTCTTGCTATTGGTTCCTTTTGTTGGTAAAGATCTTCCTTTCTACAAACTGCATATTCTAATGTTCTATAAAAGAGTTGTCCCAACAAAATAATAAATCTTCTTGATATTGAAAATAAACATTTTTGTACTTTCTCCAATAAAAAAACTATATCCAATAAAAGAGAGTTATATCAATAATTTATTATTGGGTTTGATGTTAATTGTTGGTAGTGGTCTTAGAGCGTGTCTTAAAATTCATTCTCATTCTTTTAAGGGTTTTAGTTTCGCCAGTCTTTTAACCATTATTCTGATCATAGCAGCATAAATTAATGCTTGGCTTGATTCTGTCAATCCTTCGTAATCTTTACTCAAACGCCGA
>DASXVB010000127.1:0-15344 GCA_036504475.1 Methanosarcina sp. | reverse complement strand
TCGATTGCATCTATTTCGTCCGGAGAATAACAATTGGGATGCGAGATACCAAGGGCTTCAAGTCTTTTTGAGAGGTACTTTTTGTTTGAAGCTTTCTGTTTATTCTCCGGACTGCTGGCAAGTACAGTGCAGGAAAAGCAGTTATGATCAAACATTTCCGTCCACGAACCCGGGACAATGGCATCAAACTCCAGCCCGAAGGCAACCATTTGAGCCTTTATCCTTGAAACATCCAATTCAATCAGTTTTGGTTCAGCCCTGCGTTCCAGAAGAGCTGAAGCATATGCGCATTCCTGCAGGTCAAGGTGACGAAAGGCATCGATAGAACAGACATTATAGCCAGCTCTTCGAGCGGAACAGATAATGTTCCTGTTATTGTATCCGATTACAAGGATATTTTGCATGTTCTCTCGATTTATTTCATTAACATCATAAATTAAATTCTGAGATTTCTGTTTTCCAGCCTAGAGTCTATCTAAGCTTCGAAAAGGTTGGAATAGATTAGTTCTTAGGATTTTTGATGTAATCCAACGGTTTGGGAGTATTTTACTGGAATTCGAAATTTAAATGGCTTTTAATTTCTTGATCTTTCCTGAACTTTTCCCTGGCAGCGTGTTTCGATATTTCCAGATCAGGACCTTCAAATTTTTCGGTAATAATTTTAAGTAAAGCAGGTATATCCAGATGTTGAGGACATTTCTCAAGACATTTCCCGCACTGTACACATTGTGAGGCGTAGCCAAGGACACCGCCCCTAATTATTCCACCTGGTTTTGCTGCGTACATGAGCTTACATTCGTCTTCATTGCCTGAAAGGTAAACATTGTCGTAGATCTCAAAGCAGCCAGGAATATCTACACCTGAAGGGCAAGGTAGACAATATCTACAGCCTGTACAGCTAGTGTTCATAAGCTTGCGGTACTTCTGTTCGACTCTATCAACAAGCTGTATTTCGGCTTCGGTAAGAGAGTTCGGGTATGCTTCATCTGCGATTTTCAGGTTCTCTTCAACCTGGGATTCCTCATTCATGCCTGAAAGTACAACTGTAACCTCGGGATGATTCCACACCCAGCGAAAACCCCATTCGGCTGGCGTGCGTTTCACAGGGGCTTCATTCCAAATCTCCTGTACTTCAGGTACCTGCTTTGTAAGTTTACCTCCTCGCAGGGGTTCCATTACAATAATACCCAGCCCTTTTGAAGCGGCATACTTGAGTCCTTCGATACCGGCTTGATTCTTCCTGTCAAGGAAATTATACTGTATCTGGCAAAAAGTCCAGGGATACGCATCCACAATTCGCTTAAAATCCTCAATTGAGCTGTGAAAAGAAAAACCCACATTGGTAATGCGTCCGTCAGCCTTTGCCCTGTTAAGAAAATCGATCACTCCGAGGCTTAACAGCCTATCCCATAAAGTTCCAATAAGTGAGTGCACAAGATAATAATCTATATGATCTGTCCTTAGTCTCTCAAGCTGGGTATTCAGGATTCGATCCATATCCTCTCTACTTTTTACTATCCACGAGGGAAGCTTTGTAGCAAGTTTGATTTTTTCCCGATATCCGCCTGCAAGAATCGATCCAAGGAATAGCTCGTTCTCTCCCAGATGATATATCCAGGCTGTATCGATGTAATTGACTCCGTTATCGATTGCGTAATATATCTGGCGCTTTGCCTTCACCCTGTCAATCTTCCCCTGTTTGACAGGAAGACGCATGCACCCGAAACCTAGTATTGAAAGCTCGTCTCCATTCTCTGGAATCCTTCTGTAAAGTATCCACTCCCCCCCTTACTCTCCTTTTCCCATTATTCACTCTACTTTAAGATGACGCTATTAAAGTAATTATATTTATCATGACTTAACTAAATAAATAACGTGTCGAGAACGCCTAAAAATAAAAAATGTTAGTCCAAAACTTTTATTGACTTCAGGAAAAAATATCCGTAAAGCTTGGAACTATTAACTACCCTAGATTTGACACAAAAATTAAACAAAAAGAAATATATAAATTAATTATTATATATATTTAATATTCAATCCCACTTTCCGCAAATGTGCACAAAAATGAAATTCATTATCTCAACATGAAAGCAGTTTAAAAATTAATCTGTCTTTAATGCATAAATAATCAAAGAGTCTGTACAATTAAGGTCAAATTGGCATATAAGTTTGCGAGATGGGAAAGTAATGAGCATTTTTAAATATAAAAGTACTATTGAGGATGAAAATAGAAAAATAGTAATTTATATTGCATCACTACTTTGTCTACTAAGTTTTTTGCTACTGTTGCATATAGGATATGAGTACAAAAGCAGCAAAACAGATGAGATAATTCTAGAAGAGGCAAAGAAAGATGCACAGCAACAAGCTGATTTTGCCGTAAAACATATTTACAGCGACATTAATTCTACGAGCTCCCTTACCGAAGAAATTGCAAAGGATCTGAGTTCCGGAAAATTGAAAGATGATTCTATGCTCAGGGAGCGCCTTTTGGCTGAAATGAAGAAACATCCCAACATTTACAGTATCGTCGTTGCATATTCCCCTTCTGCCCATGCCGGGAAGTTTTATGCACCTCACTTCATGAGAAATGGTTCGGAAATTGTGTACGCTCCGGTCACATATGACTACACAAAGGGCAGTGAGCAAACTGCATGGTACAATGATGCCCTGAAAAAAGGATCTACAGTATGGATTTCACCTTATTTCGGAATTGCAGATGCCAATTATCAGATAGATTGTTCGGCTCCTTTTTATCTTGCGGAATATGATAACGGACACAAAGCTGCAGGAGTGGTAAGTGTAAGTTACTCTCTTGAAGAAGTAAGAGCGGAGGTGGGAGGCCTTAAGTTGGGAAATACGGGTTATGGCTACATCATTTCCAGGAAAGGGGTGATTATTTCTTATCCTCTCCAAGATTATCTGGCTGCAAATATTCACGATCTTGCAAAAAAAGATCCAAATATTTACTTTATAAGTAAGAACACGAAAGAGGGAGAGTACTGGGCGACAAATTCCTTTACAGGAAAATCCTACTGGGTATTTCAAAAAAATATTCCTTCTACAGACTGGATTCTGGGTCTTGTCCTTCCTCAGGAAGAAACTCTGATAAACAGAAAAACGGAGCAGACCCACTCCATTATTCAGGTCGTGTTCGCAGCTTTTACATTCTTATTCCTTCTATGCCTGCTGTTTGTATCCACTTACATGTATAATCATAGAGGGCTCTGGCTTCTCGCGTTTATTTTTTCATTACTTTGCATCCTGGAAATAGGCTTAATGTGGTACCTTGCTATGAATAGTTCCACTCTTGATAGTAGCAGAAATGGTGACCTTGTTGTTTTCGACAGGCAAGGTGTTTTTACGGTGATGCAACACGCCAATACAAGCCGGACAGCTCACACAACTCCTACTGGACTACTTCTCCAGTCCATAGATTTTTCTGATGCTAATAATGTCATAATAACCGGATTCATCTGGCAAAATACTTCAGCACTAAGGGCTGAGGGGGATTTTCCTGACTTTATTTTTCCGGATTCAAAGGAAACGATAATTGAAAAAACTTACGTGAGTAAAGACAAAGATATTATAGTCTGGCATTTTAGGACTACTCTGCGCCAACAGTTTGATTATTCAAGATATCCTTTTGCCAGGGAAGAAGTATCGATCAGGGTATTGAGTACCGATCCTGCAGAAAACATCTTTATTCCTGACTTTGATTCCTATAGCAGCTTGATTCCAGAAACCCTTCCCGGCCTGGGACATTCGTTTGTGCTTGATGGCTGGAAACTGGAAAAAAGTTTTTTCAGTTACAGGATAACTTCTTATAATACCGATTTTGGGATGAGGAATTTTGCACATTCCAATGTATGCGAATTTCACTTTAATACTGATATAAAGAGAAATATTAGGGCCTCTTATGTTTCTGATCTTCTACTCATAACGATAGCAGTCGTCCTTCTTTTTGGAATACTTACGATAACATCCAAGGATGAAAACAAAAAACATTTCGGATTTAGTTCACATGGAGTCCTAGCCTATTGCACTACTCTTCTTTTTACTCTTATTATTGCCCACACGTCCCTCAGGTCTAAAATTTCCGTAGGAGGTATCATCTACCTTGAGTATTTCTACTGGATAATGTACCTTGCGATAGTGGTTGTTTCGCTGAATGCGATAGCTTTTGCATCAAATCGGAATGTCCCCTTTATTGATACAAAAGACAATATTTACATTAAGATACTTTACTGGCCTGTCGTTTTAGGATTTATGCTATTCGTCACATTCTTAAATTTTTATTGAAAGTTGCGTTTATCTTATATTTTTTAATAAAATTCAGAATGATAAAATTGGTAGAAACAATAATCGATTAAAATTAGTGCGAAGTAGTATGATTCGAACTCATGGACTCTTACGAGAATAGACCTTCAATGTATTGCCTTTGATGTAGCTAGGCACCCCCTCAAATTGATGGGTAGGTTTTTATTTTTAGCTATTTTTGTTTCTTTTTGCTTTTGTTCCTTTGCTCTAGATTATCTCAATATTTTTTAGTCCGATATGTTGTCTCTTAAGTCCATTGCCTCAGGTATCCAATCTTACAGTAACTCAAAAAATGTAAATGTAAGATCATGAACAAAAATAAGAGGAGTTAATAAAAAAGTTTGATGCGAGAGGTGCGATTCGAACGCACGAACTCCTACAAGACCAGGCTCTGAACCTGGCGCCTTTGACCTGGCTGGGCAACTCTCGCACGATGTAGCTTATGTTGCAGCAGGAATAGTAGTGCTCTTTATTCTTATACTTTTTCCTTGAAAACCTATTTGGAGGACGAGATTCACCTAAACTCTTCTAATAATTACCTTTTTTCTTGATTCCGGTTTAACTAGGTTTAAACTTAGATTATTTAAATAAACTTAGACTTAAAAAACCCGATTTGAAAAATCCATGAGTATTTATAAAGTAATAGAAAGTAGGTTTGGATTGATGAGATTTTCATCTCATCAATTTCAGGATAAGGGCTTTTTGCGCGTGAAGGCGATTCTCGGCCTCGTCAAAAATTACGGAATTCGGGCCGTCCATAACTTCATCCGTAATCTCAAGGCCTCGCCGGGCTGGTAGACAGTGCATGACTATTACATCCGGCTTTGCAAATCCAAGAAGTTCGGTATTGACCTGGAAAGTGGCAAAGTCCTTCAGGCGTTTTTCCTGCTCGGCTTCGTCTCCCATAGAGACCCAGACATCCGTATAAATAACATCTGCATCTTTTGCAGCAGCTTTCGGGTCATCCGTAACTGTGAATTTGCCTCCGAGGGCTCTTGCCTTTTCAAGGAACTCGGCTTTCGGCTCGTATCCTTTCGGGCAGGCGACGACAAATTCCATTCCCATAATAACCGAGCCTAGCAGAGCTGAATTGCAGACATTGTTTCCATCTCCTACCCAGGCGAACTTCAAGCCTTCGAATTTGTGTTTGTATTCCATTATGGTCATGAAATCGCCAAGGATCTGACACGGATGCTCCAGGTCCGAAAGCGCGTTTATTACAGGTATAGTTGAGTATTCTGCTAATTTCTTTACAGTCTCGTGGCTCAGAACTCTGGCCATGATTCCATGAAGGTAGCCTGATAGGGTTCTGGCAGTATCCTCAATAGTCTCGCCTCTTCCGACCTGGATATCCTTAGAGTTCAAGTAAAGTGAGTGACCTCCAAAATCAGTCATTGCAACCTCAAATGATACCCTGGTTCTGGTGGAAGATTTTTCGAAAATCATCCCAAGGCTTTTGTTTTTCAGGAACTCTGTAGATTCTCCTGCCTTGCGTTTTTCTTTCAGATCCGTAGCCGATTTGAGGAGTTCATAGATCTCCTCTCTAGATAGATCAGTTATTGAAAGTACATCCTTCTTCATCGCTTCAACCCCGATTTACTCTCTGTATTCACTCCGTTCTAGCCGAATTTACTCTATTTTAATTGAGTTTACTTCATTCTGGCTGGTTTAAACTCTATGTTACTGCATAGTACTTATTTGCACGCCGTACTTTTGCAGGACATTTCAGGCAGTAAGTCTTATTTCAGGCAGTTAACCTCTAAGTTCTTTCATATGGGCAATTCTCTTCTGAATAAGAGCGGCGGTCCCAATATCTTTCCGGAAAAACAGCTTGCCTTGGATGTTTTCAAGGGCGCTTTGGGCAATTTTTTCGGCTGCGTTTATAGTTTCCGCAATCCCAACTACTGCAATGGCACGGGAGGTAGTTGTGTAAACTTTCCCTTCTTTTTCGTAGACACTAGCATAATAAAGAGAAGCTTTTCCTATATCTCCTACAGTTACCTCACTATCCTTTTCAGGCTTATCCGGGTAGCCGGCAGGAACTGCGTATTTACACACAGTTGCTTTCTTGCTGAAGCTCACAGGCAAGTCTCCTAGGGTCCCTTTAACCACTGCAGTCATAATTTCCACGAAGTCTGTTTCGATGAGGGGGATCACGTTCATAGCTTCGGGGTCACCGAATCTGGCGTTGAATTCCACCACCTTAGGACCACTAGCTGTAAGAATAAACTGTCCATAAAGAACGCCCTGATATCCAGTTCCTGTTTCCTCATAAAGCGCCTTTACGGTATCCTGCATAATCTTCTTTGCCTTTTCAAGATCTTCAGGAAGCATAAAAGGTAGGGTTTCTCCGGCATCAGTGTATGAACCCATACCACCTGTATTGGGTCCGAGATCTCCTTCATAGGCTCTTTTGTGATCTTGCACGGCAGGGAAGAAAACAAGGCTTTTTCCGTCCACAAAGGCCTGAAGTGTAAACTCCTCTCCTATGAAGCGTTCCTCAATGACCACAGCCCCCTTCTCAAGAAGTTCACTTGTGTAGGCTTTAGTAGCTTCGAGATCAGGGAGCTGGTCTCCCATAACTTTTACGCCTTTGCCCCCTGTCAGGCCTGAGGGCTTGATTGCTACGTCGCCCAACTCCTCTATGAAAGCATGTGCAGGCTTTTCCTCTGTGAAAACTTTATAGGCAGGGCAACCTTCGATTCCATATTTTTTCATGAAATTTCTTGCCCAGGCTTTGTCGAATTCTATGATTGCGCAGGCTTTCTTAGGCCCCACAGCAGGAATTCCTGCTTCCCATAGAGCATCTGCAACTCCTGCTGCAAGGGGTGCTTCAGGACCTACAAAGGCCATTTCGATTTCTCTGGCTTTTGCATACTTAACAATTTTTTCAATTTCAGTTTCCTTCTCAAGGAGAAAATCCTCACAGAGAGCGGCAATTCCGGGATTTTTTTTCGCCATTAATGCATAAAGAGAGGGGCTATGCTTGCTTTTCTTAATTCCTTCGGCGATTGCATGTTCCCTCCCGCCTCCGCCGATGAGCAAAATTTTCATTTTAATTCTCCTGGTTTTAAAAAGATTTCTTTTATATTCAATTATAAGTATGGTTTGTAATTGTACTCATAGTAAGATGAATAGGTGAAATGAGAAAAGATAATTAATTTTCAGTCCTCAAAACCTTTCAATGATGCTGTATGTAGCTGTCTGTTTTTATTGAGAATTTATGGACAATATCTTTTAATCAGGAATACTGAAGGACTTTCTAGTTCTCTATTTCTTCTAATAAATATCTTCTCATTGTCAGGCTTCAAACTTAACTAAAAATCTTTTATTTTAAGGTAAGTTTCAAATTTTTACTCTGGAGTTTCCAATGATTGAAATTATTTTCTTTAAACCGGTTAGTCTGGGTTTTTATAAGAGAGTGAAAACTCGTCTTTTCCCTAACGTGAAAAACCTAATTATTATAAAGTAAAAATGATTAGAATCTTTGAGGAGATGAAAAGTACGAATCAAAATCCATATGAAATCTTCCAAAAAGAATGTCCGGAAGTAGCAGCACGTTTTAATGAGCTTATTGAAGCCCAGAAAGCGTTGAAGGGCCTTGATGCTAAAACAAACTAGTTGATCAACATAACTTCCAGACTACGAATAGAAACCCACAGGGCATACAAATGCACGCAAGTATGGCAAAGAACGAAGGTGCAGCTCGTGAAGAAATTATTGCTGCAGTAGTATTGAACCTTCATCATTCTGGTTTTGCTAATGTTCTTGAATGCCTACCTGCAGCCATTAACGGGTTTGAAGGTAAAATCTAATAAGTTTTCAGTACAGGAAGGTGTTCTCGCAACTTCCTTATTTTAAGAGGTCACTTGCACTTACAAGAGGTACAAGCTCAGCACGTGCCTCTTGTAAGTTTTCTATTGCTCCTTCTTCCCTGTCCACGACACTGATTACGTATTTGACATTTGCTCCGGTTTCTCTGACAAACTCAATTGCGTTCCTGACTGAGCCTCCACTTGTCGTTACATCTTCGATCATTACAAGTCTATCTTCCGGTTTAATATCGCCTACAAATCTGCTCTTGGTACCGTATCCTTTTACATCTTTCCGGACTATAAGCAGAGGAAGTTCGGTTTCCATGGAAACTGCGGTTGCTAGCGGTACACCTCCAAGTTCTACCCCTGCTATTATGTTCACATCCATCTGTTTTATCCTGAAAGCTGCCTGACGCGCTATAAGTTTCAAGGTTTTAGGGTCAGTACTGGCTTTTTTAATATCTATATAATATTTGCTTTTCTTTCCCGAGGCAAGTGTGAAATCCCCGTATCGGACAGCTCCGCAGGCTTTGAGGGCTGTGATCAATTCCTTTTTTTGCATTTCTAATTCATTTTCTGTTTCTGATTTGTTCATGGTCTCACCAGCTTGCAGCCTTATTAGCTATTTTCTATTAAATCTTACCAGATAACAAATAAAATTTTCATATTTTTGATCAAACTTTTTTTGAAAAAACTTGTGTCACAAACCCAATTAAGCCAATAAGCTCACCAGGGCCAAAGTCTTTGATCAAACATTTTAAAAAATTGTGTTAAAAACCCCTCCGGTTAAAGCCAATAAGCTTACCAAGGTTCTTTTTTTATACCTGTGAAGTATCCTATTATATTTGTTGTAAGATGCAGCAGAGGTGTTGTGATAAGAATAATTATCATTATTGAGGGCGTAAAATTGCTCACGAACCATTCTGGGGCTGTAAGGTATGCAAAAACCCAGGCTCCGATTACAAAATCCAGCTGGTCTACAAGTGGAAGTGGAGCTCCCCTTTTCATGCCCATCCTGCGCTTGAAGAAGCTTTTGAACATATCTCCGAAAAGCGAGCCGCAGGCAAGGGCAAAGACAACTTTAAAAGCATAAGTATAGTTCGGGCCAAACGCTGGCACCCCGATTCCCAGAATTTCAAATCCTCTCGAGCTCAACCATATCTGAATACTACCTGCAAGCACTCCGAAAAAAATGCCTGAAAAAAGCCCTTTGTAGGTTTTTCCATCTCCTATAATCCTTCGTCCGTCTCTTAAAGTCCGGCCTCCATCAATAGGCTTTCCGCCGCCGAAAACAGCTGCAAAGGGATTGGGAAGGTACGCCGGAAGCATCAGCCAGAATGCTTTAATTATTAGTTCGATCGTGATATCAACTCTTTATATAGGTTTTGTCTTTTTTCTTGAAACGAACTTAACTTTCCGGATATTGTTACGTTATTTATTTCTCTGTATAATTGCCTGAAGAACATACCATAACTCGTGCTCGCTGTTTTACTCTATTTTTCAAGCAGTTGCTTTAGATTTTACATTGACTTAAAATGGACCTAAGGGATTAACTTAATCAGTGAGCTTAAATGAGAACTCAACGTGTTTAATTAATGGGCTTATGTAACTATTGACTCTATTTAATTGTATTTCTTTTACTAATTTTTAATTTTAATTCGCGCTCTCAGCGCACCTATCATAATATTATTATTTTCAATATTTTTTCCTATTATTATAGAACGGATCCCAAAACTTTGAATCATACCATTAAATCTCAAATTTAGGAATAACCAATCGAGCTTCTGATAAGGAAAATGGTTATGAAACTCTTATTAATGTGGAAATACAGCTGGTTTTGGAATGAGATTATCTTCAATATTTCTTCCGATGGATGATAATCCTAAAATGATCTAGTAATAAAAAAAGAATTTATAAGAGAGCAGGTTCAATTTTTTGCTTAAAAATCTCGGTCTCAATTTTTGCAGCTTCTATCCTTAAAACCAAGACACTTTCATTTTTAATATATTTTATTTTTCCACTTTTTATATGTAGGTATTTTTAATAGAAATATCTATATAAGTAAAGGTCTTCCAGTTTAGTTATAAATATAATTATTGTTTTCCTTCCACCAAATTGAAAATATTAGATTTCTTGTTTACTCATTAATCCTATTTTTTCTCTCAAAGTAATTCAAATTATTTATCAGTTGAATTATAATATTTTTACTATGGGGTTTGAAACTTTTTGTTTGGATTAAGATATTATAATGCCCTTCGCATTTGAATATTGTTATAAAGTTGCTGCTGTCAAGGGCAATTGAAAGTTTTTCAACTCCTTTTTAATATATACAACTTTAAATAGTATGAGTACATTATTAATTGTTGGAGATGAATAACCTTCTAATTATATACGTATACAGGTTTAATTGTTCAATCTGTATGCCCTTCCCATCAATCTCATAAAACGAGGCTCTAGTAGTCGGTTATAAACATATGATATTTGTTTTTAATAACCGGTTGTTGGACTTAAAACGGAAATAATCCGTTAGATCATGTAAAAACGTTTTTTGTAGTCTTTAAAATTTTAAAACGAAATACGTCACCGTATAAATATATTTACAGTGTATATATTTAGTAATTGTTGTCAGTTTTAAAAGGTGGTTATAAAAGCATTGATTAAAGATTTAAATATAATTATCTTGAAATATTTTTAACTGACAAACTTATCTATTAAACTACAACTATGAAGGGGTTATCATGAAAGACTATGAAGTAAAAGTGCTGGACGAAAACGACCACATTTTTATTGAAACGTTAAGGAATCTTGGGATGTCCAGAAATGTTGCTACAACTATGGCATATCTTATGAATGTTGACGAAGCTTCATCCCGTGAAATTGAAATAAGTACAGGATTAAGACAACCCGAAGTAAGTCTTGCAATGAGGCTGATGCGTAATCAGTCCTGGGTCAGTGTTCGTTCTGAAAAAAAACCTGGTAAAGGGCGTCCAATAAAGATTTATGCTCTTGCAGCCCCAGTTGACGAGATCATAAGTTATTACGAAGACAAAATTTACAAAGAATCTCAGGCGACCATCTCAGCAATTAAGAAACTGAAAGTCATGAGTAAAAAGGTGCCTCTAGCTCCCAAGTAAAGACTATCTAAAACCATCAAATACAATTACTCCATAATGGCTGACAATTCTTCTATGGAATTCGACCATTATGGAAATAAAAATATTCCCATGAGTCTCTTTCCTGCCTCTTTACTCTTCTGCTCATTCAATTGGCTTCTGCGTTGAATATTAACCTCGCTCCGAGCTTTTGTATCTAAATTGCACCTTTTACATCTTTTTCCTTGGTTTAATTCCTTTTAATTTTTAAATCCTCTTTCTCTATGATTTCTTTGTAACTCTTTTATTTTTTAAGTTCTTTTTAGATAGGTCACCTTGAAAATGAATGACTAGCGAATCGTCTAGTGTTGTTATACTTGCAATGTATATTCTATAAAAGTTCAACTTTAATTATTCAAACAAAAAGATAAGCAATGGAAACATAAATTATTAAAAAAATAATATAGCTGTTTCTTTTTTCAGCACATTCTATATTCATAGAGTACTAACCCCTCTTGCCTTATTATCAAAGGTACAAAAATTGACTTGAGACTTAACAACCACGAAAAACCTCAAAGCACGAAAACGTAGCCTTTTTACCCCTAAATTAGCCTATAGAAAGAAGCGTAGCTGAACAAAAAGAGCATTATCTTTCCCGAGATTGAAACCCAGACAGTAATGAAAAAGCCATACATATATTTTAAAAAAGGTGGAAAAAAGGAATTGTAATAAAGGAGGGGTTCTGCTTTACTGGTTGGTCAGCCTCCTGTGACAACTCTGAGGATCGTGAGCCTATCGGAACTGACTGCTCCATCAAGGGGAACAGCGTTTCCTCCACTTAATACAAGTACTGTTTCCTGATTTATATCCAAATTATTAAGCAGGTCTTCGTAGGTAGCGGTTTCAGCTACTTCTACAGTCTGCTCAGAAATCTCTCCAGCTTGGATTGTTATGTGTACTTTTCTACTCACTCTATGGATCCACCGCCGCTTACCTGAATTTCGCCTACGATTTCCTTTATTAACTTCTGCTCCAGTTCATATTCTTTTCGGATGCCTTTCCTTTCTGCATTTCTTTTCTGGAACTTTCCTGTCATTTTCAGATCTCCTTACGATTTTTCAGGTTTGCAACATAGTTGGTATAGATCTCTTCAAGCAGACTTATTTCTCTGTCTTCTCGAGATGTATATCCAATATCATAATGATTTTATGTTTTAATTAAGTTTTTGGTTGACAATATATTGGTTAACATATCCAGTTTTCAAACCTCGTAGATACTGTCCATTACAAATAAAAGCCTTAAGTATTGGTTGACATTGAACATGATATCATTCAAACGCTTGACAAATAAAATACAAATATGCACCCTTAAAATTAAACTAGGTGATATTTAATTAGAAGCTAAGTTTCTGTTGAATAGTTGGACAATAATATAAATATTTCAAACCCAAAGCAAAACATTTTAATATATCTTAGATCCGGAAAACCTCTCTTATCGAGAATACGTAAAAAAAGATATGTAATGAAAAAGGAACAGGCAATAAAAAAGCTCTTCTGATCTTTTAATTATTCACTTATTTTGAAATTTATTAAGAAATCCAAATATACACCAGCCGGGATTCGAACCCGGGTTCGAGCGTTGGCAACGCCCGGTGATGACCGCTACACTACTGATGTGCTATGGTGCCCAGACCCGGATTCGAACCGGGGACAACTGCCTCTTCAGGGCAGCGCTCTCCCACTGAGCTACCTGGGCACAGGAAAAATATACTACTAAGACTGGAGTAATATTTTTTAGAACCTTTCGGATAAATCTCCGAAAAATTTTTGAGTGGGCCCGCTGAGATTCGAACTCAGGACCTCCGCCATGTCAAGGCGACGTCATAACCGTCTAGACCACGAGCCCATTCGCTTGTTGTTTCCATTTTTCGCACCAAAGTACAACTCCATAGTAAGCATCATCATTTATATAAGTTTTGGGTGGTCTGGACTGTTTCTATTCGAATCAGCCTAGAAAAGACAAAGAACTTTATGCTCGTGTGAACGATTCTTCACTGCTGCTTCATACTTTGTAACTTTAACTCAAATTTTATGTTCTGTTATATTCCCAAAAGCTTTTTCACTCTTTACTTCTTCCATCTGTTCTTATTTCGTTTCCCCTTTCCTTTAATATTCTGCTTTAATTTGTTTTCAACTCTTGTTTTCAGAATCTTACTATCTATAAATCTTGTTATCTTTATAGAATAGACAAGCCTCTAAAATAGGATTAAATCAATACCCTGATTGAGAATAATATGAACAGAGCACTCAATAACACAGGGATACATCGAACAATCCCAGAAATTCAGAATAAAATTGATGCCGGAGACGCTGTGGTTCTTACGGCTACGGAAATTAGCGCGAAAATCCTGACAGGGGAGGAGATAAGGCTTGAAGATGTGGATGTTGTAACTACCGCAACGCGCGGCATTATGAGTGGAACTTATGCTGTACTTTCGTTTAAAGTTGCAGAGCCTGATTCCTTTATTAAGGCATCTAAGGTCCTGCTGAACGGTGTGCCTGCAATTGTAGGTCCCTGCCCTAATGAAAGGCTTGGAATCTTAGACCTGATCATACTCGGAACAGCTCACAGTGAATCTAATCCTAATTACGGAGGCGGACACCTATTTAGGGAAATGGTAGAAGGGAAAAGCGTTAAAGTTGATGTAACAACGAGTGAAGGAGACCGCTTCTCAGTGGAGACAAGGCTATCTGAGATTCCATATGCAAAACTCCATGCAACAAGACATGCCTTTAAGAATTACAGGGCGTTTGTAAATCCTGGAAAAGAATCTATCAAGACCATATTCCATGCTCTGCCGTTTGAAGGTGAATTTAAGGAGATGACTTTTTGCGGGTGCGGCGAGTTAAATCCAATTGAAAACGATCCCAAGCTTGAGACTATAGGAATCGGGACACGGGTACTTTTTAATGGGACGGACGGATTTGTTACAGGGGCTGGCACTCGAAGTGCTCCAGATAATCCTAACCTGACGGGCTTTGCAGATATGCATGACATGATCCCTGAATACATGGGAGGGTTCGCAACCTCTGCAGGCCCTGAAATTATCAATACCTGGGCGGTCCCAATCCCAATTCTTCACGAAGAAATGCTTGAAAATATCCTGAAGTTGGATGAGGAAATCCCACTTAAGCTGGTAGACCTAGCGGGACGAATCCCGCTCTGTGAGATCACCTATGGAGATGTATGGGATAACGTGGACATGAATGTTAAATATGAGTCTGAAAAATGCATTAATTGTAAAGACTGTCTTGTAATTGAAGCCTGTCCAATGGGTGCAGTGAGCAGAGGGGAAACCAGAGCAGTACACAGTCCAGAATTTTGCTTTAACTGTGGGCTCTGCACCTCAAGATGCAGGGGAGAAGCTTTCAGTGCAAACTTAGGTTCAGTCAAATGTACAACCGGAGGCCGTCTCAGGGACATTAAGGTAACCCTGCGTCAGTCTGATCGTGCAAGGGCAATTATAGCGGCTGAAGAACTTAAAGAGAAAATTCTCACCGGAAGATTCAGACTTACTGAGCCTGTAGAAAAAATAAGCTGGAGAGAATAAGACTAGAAAGCTGCTTAAGACTAAGTGAAAAATAACGCGAAAGAAAGCAATGATCGTCCTGTATATTCTCTCGTACTTCTTTTTTTATATAGTTTTTTACTGATTCCTATTTTTAATCAACTTTTATAATATTTTTGTTTTTAAAGACTCCTCCACCTTTTAGAGATTTGAAACCTCCTTCCGTTTTTAGGCTTTTAAAGCTTCTTTAAAGCGTTTTGTAACCTCTTCGGGACTCAATGGTATATTCGGAGCTTTTGTATTTCCAGGTTTCAGGATTACATGAATAAAGGAAAGTTCCTGCATTGCTCGAAACTTCCTGAAGGCTTCTATTAACTCCTCTGGGCTGTTTACTTTAGCTGTATTTGGTATTCCACAGGCGGTTGCAAGAGTTTCCAGGTCGATATAGCGAAGGGCACAGGTTTCCTGCGAACCTGTAGAACCATAGGCACCGTTGTCAAGGCAGATAACTATCAGATTCTTTGGGGCTTCTTTAGCAATTTCAAGAAG